>JAHCJW010000178.1 GCA_026126125.1 Devosia sp. | reverse complement strand
TCAGCTGCCCGCCGCTGAAAATGCCGGTCAGTTCGAGAATGGCGCCGGCCACGGCCACGCCGAAGGCAATCGACAATTGCTGGCCCACCGCGACGATGGCGGTCGCCTGGCTGGCCTCTTCGTCGCTGACATCGGCATAACCGATGGCGTTGGTGCCGGTAAAGAACACCGAGCGAACCACGCCCCCCGTCACGAGGACCAGCATCATCACCGGCGCCGGAGTTTCGGTGGTGAACAGCCCCTGCGCCGCGAGCAGCAGGCCGCCAAAGATCGAGGCAAAGCCGATAACGCGCGGAAAGCCGAAGCGGGCGAAGATGCGCTCGGAGATGACTTTGCTCATGATGGCGCCGATGGCGGAGACGAAGGTTATGGCGCCGGACTGGAACGGGTTGAGGCCAAATCCGAGTTGCAGCATCAGCGGCAGCAGAAACGGCATCGCCCCGATCCCGATGCGGAAAATCGACCCGCCGATGATCGAGGAGCGGAACAGCTTGTGCCGGAACAGCTTGGGATCGAGCAGCGGATATTGCGTGCGCCGCGCATGCAGCAGGTAGATGATGCCCGCCGTCACCCCGACCGCGATGGTGAGATAGCCATAGATGATCGGCAATGCCGGCAGGCTGATCACCGAAAGCCCGAACACCGTTCCCGCGAACGCCACCGCGGCGATGAAAAATCCGACGAGATCGACCGGCCGCGGCGTTCGCTCGTCGGGCACGTCGAGATAGATGCCGGCGAGAATGATACCGGCAACGCCGATGGGAATATTGATCCAGAAGATCCAGTGCCAGCTCAGATAGGTGGTCAGAAATCCCCCGATCAGCGGCCCGGTTACCGGCGCCACCAGCGCCGGCACGGTCAGCCAGGCCATGGCCGATACAAGTTCGTTGCGGGGCGTGGAACGCACCAGCAGCAGCCGCCCCACCGGTGTCATCATCGATGAGCCGATGCCCTGGAAGAAGCGCGACAGCACGAAGCTTTCGAGCGAGAAGGCAAAGGAACAGGCGAGCGATCCCAGCATGAACACGAAGATGGCCAGCCGGAAGATATTCTTGGCCCCGAACCGGTCCGCCATCCAGCCGCTGATTGGGATAAAGATGGCCAGCGCCACGAAATAGGCGGTCAGCGCCAGCTTGAGCGAGATCGGATCGCTGCCGATATCGGTGGCGATGGCCGGCAGCGAGGTGGCGATGACGGTCGAATCCATCTGTTCCATGAACAGGGCGACCGCGAGGATGAGCGGAGTAACGCGGATAACGGGCATGTTCTATAGGGAATCGGCGGTCAGAACCGAACCGCGCCGACACTATGGTCGGGTTTGATGGGCTTGGCCAGTCAAACCCCATGCTTATGACATGCGCGAACTCATCTGTCTTCCCGGAAAAAATGCAATGGCCCCGTGCAGACGAGGAGGGCGCGGACCCTATGCAAGCGCCGTCCCCGATGCTATTGACCCTCGCCAACCTGAGCCCGCGAGTTCACCTCCGCCGGTTCATATTCCAACATCTCTGTTCATTCAGAAGGCAGGAAGGGTCTGGCCTTGGCGAAGATTATTACCACTATCACGGGCGATGCGGCTCTTACGTTCGACGACGTGCTCCTGCAGCCGGCGCGCTCGGACATCCTGCCCACCGAAACCGATATTTCCACCTATGTCACCAAGGACATAGCGCTCAACCTTCCCATTCTCTCCTCGGCCATGGATACGGTCACCGAGGCCAATATGGCCATCGCCATGGCCCAGGCCGGCGGCATGGGCGTCATTCACAAGAACCTCACCGCCGCCGAACAGGCCGAGCAGGTGCGCATGGTGAAGTCGTTCGAAAGCGGCATGGTGGTCAATCCCATCACCATCGGCCCCAACGCCACCCTCGCCGACGCTTTCGCCCTCATGCAGAAAAGCCGCATCTCCGGCATTCCCGTCGTTGAAAACGGCGGCACGGGCGGCCGCGCCATCGGCAAGCTGGTTGGCGTGCTCACCAATCGTGACGTGCGCTTCGCCTCCAACCCCAATCAGCCCATTTCCGAGCTGATGACCCACCAGAACCTCATCACCGTGCGCGAAGGCGTTTCCAAGGAAGAGGCCAAGGTGCTGCTGCACCGTCACCGTATCGAAAAACTGCTGGTGGTCGATGAGGATTACCGCTGCATCGGCCTCATCACCGTCAAGGATATCGAAAAGGCCCAGCTTCACCCCAATGCGGTCAAGGACGAGCATGGGCGGTTGCGTGTCGCCGCGGCCTCCACTGTCGGCGACAACGGCTTCGAGCGCTCGCTGGCGCTGATCGATGCGGGCGTCGATCTTCTGGTCATCGACACCGCCCACGGCCATTCGGTGCGCGTCGCCGAGGCGGTCGAGCGCGTCAAGCGCGAGAGCAATTCCACCCGCATCGTCGCCGGCAATGTCGCCACCGCCGAAGCCACCCGCGCCCTGATCGATGCCGGCGCTGACGCGGTCAAGGTCGGCATCGGCCCCGGCTCGATCTGCACCACCCGCATCGTTGCCGGGGTCGGCGTGCCTCAGCTTGCCGCCGTCATGGCCTGCGCCGAGGAAGGGCACAAATCCGGCGTGCCGGTCATCGCCGATGGCGGCATCAAATTCTCCGGTGATCTGGCCAAGGCCCTGGCCGGCGGCGCCTCCTGCGTCATGGTCGGCTCGCTCCTCGCCGGCACCGATGAAAGCCCCGGCGAGGTCTACCTCTATCAAGGCCGTTCATACAAATCCTATCGCGGCATGGGCTCGGTCGGGGCCATGGGCGCCGGCTCGGCCGACCGCTATTTCCAGCAGGATGTGCGCGACCAGATGAAACTCGTGCCCGAGGGCATCGAAGGCCAGGTGCCCTATAAGGGCTCGGTCGGCGCCGTTCTGCACCAGCTCGCGGGGGGGCTCCGCGCTTCCATGGGCTATACCGGCGCCCACACGCTCAAGGATTTCCGCGAGAACGCCACCTTTGTCAAAATCTCCGCCGCGGCCCTGGGCGAAAGCCATGTCCACGACGTGACCATCACCCGCGAAGCCCCCAATTACCGGAGCGGGCGCTAAACGCCCCTCCTTCCCTCTCCCCTTGAGGGAGAGGGACAGATTTTCTGCGTTCAGCAGAAAATCAGGGTGAGGGGTTCTGTGCTCCGCACCAATCTGGCCAATAGATCGCAAGCCCCTCATCCGCCGCTACGGGGCACCTTCTCCCGCAAGGGGAGAAGGGAGCGCGGCGTATTTGGCGCCGTCGACGTATCCACTAGAGCATGTCTCCCGAAAGTGGCCCCGGTTTCGGGACAAAGACATGCGAAAAACAAAGGGTTAAAGCGCAGGGAGCGAATCTGAAAGATCGCGACGCGCTTTAGCCTTTCCAGGCATCCGGCCTTGCGGTCCGGGCGCTGTTCTGGCTAAGCCTCCTTATCCTCCTCTTTCCACCCCGAGTGCCCGCCCATGCGCCTCCCCGGTCGTCTCGCCGCCGCCATCGAAGTCCTCACCGATGTGGAACAGCGCAAGCGCCCCGTTTCCGAGGCGCTCAAGGCCTGGGGGCTGAACAATCGTTTCGCCGGGGCCGGCGACCGCGCCGCCATCGGCAATCTCGTCTATGACGCCTTGCGTCGTCGCGCCTCGCATGCCGCCGCCATGGGCAGCGACAGCCCGCGCGCGCTGGTGCTGGCCGTGGCCCTGCGCGATTGGGCGGAAACGCCGCAAAGCCTTGCCGAAGCCTTTGCCGGCGACAGCCATGCCCCCGCCGCGCTCACCCCAGAGGAAGTCGCCGGCGCCACCGCCGACATTTCCGCCGCGCCCGACGCTGCCCGCGCCGATATCCCCGATTGGCTCGCGCCGTCTCTCCAGCGGGCTTTCGGTGCCGATTGGGTCGCCGAGGGCGAGGCGATGACCGGCCGTCCCTCGCTGGATCTGCGCGTCAACGCCCTCAAGTCGGTGCCCGAGCGGGTGTTGAAATCGCTGGCGCGGTTTTCGCCGCAAGCCGCCGCCATTGCCCCCTTCGGCCTCATCCTGCCGGCCGGCCCGCGCGATGCGCGCACCGCCAATGTCACCACTGACGAGGCCTATCTCAAGGGCTGGTTCGAGGTGCAGGACCAGGGCAGCCAGATCGTCGCGTCTCTGGCCGGCGCCCAGCCCGGCGATCAGGTGCTCGATCTCTGCGCCGGGGCAGGGGGCAAAACCCTCGCTCTGGCCGCCGCCATGGGCAATAAGGGCCAGATCTTCGCCTATGACAGCGACCGCAAGCGCCTGGCGCCGATCTATGATCGTCTCAAGCGCAATGGCGTGCGCAACGCCCAGGTTCGCGCTCCCCATCCGGACGTGCTCGACGATCTCGTCGGCAAGCTCGACCGCGTCGTCGTCGATGCCCCCTGCACCGGCACCGGCACCTGGCGCCGGCGTCCCGACACCAAATGGAAGCTCACCCCCGAACTTCTGGCCCAGCGTCAGTCCGAACAGGCGGAGTTGCTCGAAGACGCCCTGCGCTATCTCAAGCCCGGCGGCACGCTGGTCTATATCACCTGCTCGATTCTGCCCGAGGAAAACGACGACCAGATCGTGGCCCTGAAGGCGGCCCATCCCGAGCTCGAAAGCATCGACATCGCCGCCGCCTGGCGCCGCACCCTGATCACCGATCTGCCCGAAGGTCTCGCCACGCCCGCCGGCGGCCTCTGCCTCACCCCCCGCCGCACTGGCACGGATGGCTTCTATTGCCATTTGCTCCGCAAGAAATAAGCCGCATTTTTAGGTCGTTGATCTGCCCTTTTCGTTTTCCGTTTGTGCGGCAATGACGCCCGCCTTTGGTGACGTCGAAGACAGGCTCGGGCCCGGTGAAACTCTTTCCTCGCGCCCGACGTTTCTCCCTCAACCTGCAAGGAGAGAGCCCCGATATGTCCGCCACCACAACCCAAAGAGCCCCGCAATCCTGGCTCGCTCTTGCCGTCTTCCTGCTGGTGGTGATTGGTATCGGCGCGCTGATCGGCACGCAATCCGCCCCCGGCGCCTGGTATGAGGCGTTGAACAAGCCGCCGCTCAATCCGCCCAATTGGGTGTTCGGCCCGGTCTGGTTCACGCTCTATGTCATGATCGCCGTGGCCGGCTGGCGCATCTGGAATGCCGCGCCGCAATCGGCCGCCATGAAATTCTGGGGCGCGCAGATGCTGCTCAACTGGGCCTGGTCGCCGGTGTGGTTCCTGGCCAATCTGCCCTGGCTGGCCCTTGTCATCATCCTCGCCATGTGGCTCGCCATTCTGGGCTTCATCCTCAGCGCCCGCCGCCGCGACCCGCTTGCCGCCTGGCTTTTCGTGCCCTATCTCGCCTGGGTCAGCTTTGCGACCTATCTCAATCTCTCGATCGCCATTCTCAACGCCTAGGGGCCTGCACCTCGACACGCCCCTCCATCGTCATTGCCCGGCTCGGCCGGGCAATCCATCTCGCCTCACGCTTGGACCATCGATGAAAATGCAGGCCAACTTTGCGCACGCCCCGCTTGCACAATCGGCGCGCTGCCGCTAAAGCCTCGCCATGCTGCACCCAGATACCGCCCCCGCAAACGACTCCATCCTCATCGTCGACTTCGGTTCGCAAGTCACGCAGCTGATTGCGCGACGCATCCGCGAAACCGGCGTTTATTGCGAGATCCATCCGTTCCAGTCCGCTGGCGCCGCCATGGCCGCCCTGCGGCCCCGGGGCGTGGTTCTCTCGGGTGGCCCCGCCTCCACGCTCGACGACAACGCCCCCACCATCGATCCGGCGATTCTGGCCGCCAATGTGCCGATCCTGGGCATCTGCTATGGCCAGCAGGCGTTGTGCATGGCGCTGGGCGGCAAGGTCGAAGCCGGCCATCACCGCGAATTCGGCCGCGCCGAGCTGACCGTGCAAAAAGCCAGCGCGCTTTCGGAAGGCGTGTGGGACCTGGGCAGCGAACATCAGGTCTGGATGAGCCATGGCGACCGCGTCGTCGCGCTCCCCGAGGGCTTTGAAGTCGTCGGCACCTCGCCGAACGCCCCCTTCGCCATGATCGCCAACGAAACCCGCCGCATCTGGGCCGTGCAGTTCCACCCCGAAGTGGTGCACACCCCTGATGGGGCCCGGCTCTATGCCAATTTCGTCCACAAGATCTGCGGCATCGCCTCCAACTGGACCATGTCGGCCTATCGCCAGAAGATGATTGAAAAGATCCGCGCCCAGGTCGGCAGCGGCAAGGTCATCTGCGGTCTTTCCGGGGGCGTCGACTCCTCCGTCGCTGCCGTCTTGATCCACGAGGCCATCGGCGATCAGCTCACCTGCATCTATGTCGATCACGGCCTGATGCGCCTGAACGAGAGCGAGCAGGTCGTCACCATGTTCCGCGATCAGTTCAACATCCCGCTGGTCCATGTCGATGCGTCCCGGCAGTTCCTGGGCGAACTGGAAGGCCAGTCCGACCCCGAAACCAAGCGCAAGATCATCGGTCGCCTGTTCATCGAAGTCTTCGAGGCCGAGGCCAAGAAGCTCGGCGGCGCCCAATTCCTCGCCCAGGGCACGCTCTATCCCGACGTTATCGAAAGTGTCTCCTTCACCGGCGGTCCCTCGGTCACCATCAAGTCGCACCACAATGTCGGCGGCCTGCCCGAGCGCATGAAGCTCAAGCTCGTCGAGCCGCTGCGCGAGCTGTTCAAGGACGAGGTGCGGGCGCTCGGCCGCGAGCTCGGCCTGCCCGACAGC
>JAHCJW010000177.1 GCA_026126125.1 Devosia sp. | reverse complement strand
GCCATCCGCATCACCCACGTGCCGTCCGGCATCATCGTGGCCTGCCAGCAGGAGCGCAGCCAGCACAAGAACCGTGCCACGGCCATGGCCATGCTGAAATCCCGTCTCTACGAGATGGAATTGCAGAAGCGCGAGGAAGCGGCGAACGCTCAGGCCGCCAACAAGACCGATATCGGCTGGGGCCACCAGATCCGCTCCTATGTGCTCCAGCCCTATCAGATGGTGAAGGATCTGCGCACCGGCGTCGAAAGCGGCCAGCCCTCCCTGGTGCTCGATGGCGACATCGACGAATTCATGGAAGCGGCCCTGGCCCAGCGCGTCGGCGTGGCAACCGACGTGGCGGCGGATGAATAGGCAATAAAAGGGGCGGGAGTGTTTTTTACGCCCCCGTCCGCACTCTCCCATTTGTCGTCATCGCCCGGCTCGTCCGGGTGATGACGATGGGCGATAGGGGCGCGCTTTTTACGCGCACGCTCTGCATCACCCCAGCAGCGCCTGCAATCTTTTCCCTGCCTCCAAAAACCCCCTCGGATCGATCGCGTCGTCGCTTTTGCGGATTTCGAAATGCAGGTGTGGCCCGGTTGAGCGCCCGGTCGAACCCACCTTGGCGATCGGCGTGCCGCGATTGACCGCCTGGCCCTGTTTGGCCAGATAGCCGCTCAGATGCGCATAGCGGGTGACGAGGCCGGTGTCATGGGTCACCTCGACCACCATGCCATAGCCCGATCTTGTGCCGACAAAGCTCACCACGCCCCGGGCGGCGCTGAACACCGTCGTGCCGGTGGGCGCGGCGAAGTCCAGCCCGGAATGAAAGGCGCGGCCGCCGGTAAACGGATCCTTGCGGTTGCCGAAGCCCGAGCTGTTGCGATAATTGCCGGTGATCGGCATATGGATCGGCGCCGCTTCCATGCTGTCGCGCGCTGCCTTGTAGCGCAGCAGCGCCGCCATCACCGCATTGGCGTCCTCGATCATCGGTGAGCCTTCCAGCTCCTCCATCGCCGGCAGCAGCGGTCCGCCGACACCGGTCAGGCTTGCGTCGGGCACTGTCATGGCAATGCCCAGCCGCCGCATTTCGGTGATGATCCCGTCGGCCCGCTCGGTGGCGGTGTCCGCTATTCCGGTCATCGCCAGCTGGGTTTCGCTCATCATGCGGTTGAGGCTTTCGGCCGTCGCCGCGATATCGGGATTGCCCGAGGGCGTGTTGGCGGGGGTGAGCGCGACGGATTGCGGCGCCGGCATGTCGAGCGCGGCAATGCCGAGCTGATCCGCCTTGTCGACCAGCGCCCGCACCAGCTGGTGCTGTTCGAGCAGCATGTCCTGCTGCTGGGACAGCTCCTGCAATTGCAGATTGATGTCGCCGGCCTGCGCATAGCTGCGCGAGTGCAGCCGGTCGATTTCGACGCGCATCTGGGCGATGCGATCCTCATAGGCGCCGATGACCTGTTCGGTCTGTCCGTTGAGCAGGCGCGCGATGTCGGGCGCCATGAGCAGGCCGGTCGCGGTCAGGGCATTGGCGCCCAGCAACAGGGTGAACATGGAATAGAACAGGGCGGGGTGGATGCCCCGCCGGACTGGTCTTGCCTTCTGGTTTCGCTCGCCGAAGCTGGCCGACTGGCGCATCCGCGTCTCCGCACGTCAAACAAACATGGTGTGCGAACTATGAGCGCCTATGGTTAAGAAAGCGAAAAATCCGGCCTGCGGCTACCTTGCGCCCAGCATTTCATCCAATGCCGCCAACATCTTGGCCGCATGTCCCTTGATGCGGGTGGCCCGAATGACTCGGCCGATCCGTCCCTCGGCATCGATGATGAAGCTGGTGCGCACCAGCCCCATGAATTCGCGGCCATAGAGTTTTTTCAGCTGCCACAGGCCGAACGCCTCGATGGCCAGACGTTCCGGATCGGCGGCGAGCGGGATGGCAAGGCCATATTTGCGGCGAAAGGCGCGATGGCTGTCCAGATCGTCCGGAGAAATCCCCACAACCCGCGCGCCGCGCGCGTCAAACTCCGGGGCGAGGGCGGAAAACTCCTGATTTTCGTCGACGCAACCGCCCGAATCGTCCTGCGGATAAAAGAAGATCACCACCGGCCGGCCACGATGCGCGGCTGAAATCGGTCCCATCATCGAGGGGCAGGGTGAAATCGGGGGCCGGATCGCCCGCCTGCAAATGCGTCATTGTGTGGTTCCGCTGCTGTGTCGCGTCAATAGAGCATGGCTGTGCCGGCCGGTCACCGTTTTTGGGCCGAGGATAAGCGCAAAAACAACGTGCTAAAGCGCTGAAAGCGCATATGAAACATGGTGACGCGCTTTAGTGGGTGTCGGCGCCATAATCCAGCCGGTATCATTGTTCAAAGGACCGCTTTCAGGCGGCTGATTCTGTGAGGAGCAGGCAGATTACCTCCGATCCTCGACTTGGCCACCCGACTTGGGCACAAGTAGGCGCGTGACTATTCCCGCAGAGCCAACCACACCGCCGGAACCGATCCCCCGCCGCCAGCGCCTGCCGCGCGCGGCGCGCCTTGCCGCATGGATTGTCGGCGTGCCGCTGGCCTTGCTGCTGGTGCTCTATCTGGTGCTGCTCGTCACCCCGATCCGTCTGCCCTTTGCCGGCGACACCATCCGCGGCATGGTGCAGTCCGCCCTGCCGCCCGGCGCCGACATCGAGTTGGGCGCCATGGCGCTGGCGGTCGAGCAGGGGGTCTGGCCGGTCATCCAGTTTTCGCCCGTCGTCTATACCGACAGGGTGTCGGGCGCCCGCGTTGCCATGGAGGCGTTGGAAGTCGGGTTTTCGCCGGTGCGCCTGCTGGTCGGCCAGCCCGGCGCCACCATCACCATCGTCGCCCCCCATGTCCAGATGGTTCAGGACCTTTATGGGCCGCGCGTCGCCACCTTTGAGGTGGTCGACGACCCCGAAGGCGGCGTGCCGACCCTGCGCGTGCTGGAGGGCGAGCAGGAGTTCCCCGCCGTCGGCATTTCCCCGCAAGGCGTGCGCGTCGGGGATGCCGGCGCCCCGCTGCGCTCGGACAATGACTGGCTGGTCTACAATCTCGAAGCCGGCGAAGTCGCCATCAACGATCTGGTCGAACAGGCTGCGCAGGGGCGGTTCTCCAAGCTCATGGTGCGCGAGGGCACCATCGATATGTCGGACTCGGTCTATCAGCTGTTCCGGCGCTTCGAAAATGTCTCGCTCGAAATCGGCACCGGCGTGACCGGCCGCGAAGTGCGTGGCGATTTCGCCGCGCGCATCGGCGGGCGGCAGGTCACCGGCTCGATCGAACGCGTTCTGGCCGATGACGGCACCTCGCGGCTCAAGGCCGACGTGATCAATCTCGACTTTGCCGCGCTGCTGCCCTTCATCGACGATGCCCAGAGCATGGGCGCCATGCGCGGGGCCGGGGCGCTCTCCATAGATGTCGGCTTCGATCCGGCTGGCGGCAAGGTGGTCGATGGCGTGTTTCGCGTCGATCTCACCGGCGTCGATCTGCGCATCGGCAGGGACTATTTCCCGGTCGCCAGTTCGATCATGGAAATCGCCTGGATACCGGAAAAGGGCCAGTTCGTTCTCTCCGACGCCGCCATCCAGATCGGCCAGAGCAGCGCCCGCCTCTCCGGCACCTTCGCCTTGGGCCTCGATCCCGCTTTCGGCCCGACGATCGGCATGTCCGTGCATGCCAGCGATGTGCGTCTGCACCCCAACGATCTCGAGGCGCCCGCTCAGCCTTTCGACACCATGGATTTTTCCGGCTGGTCGGCGCCGCTCTATGGCGCCGTGGGCATCGACCGTTTCGTGGCGCGGCGCGGCGACACCGTGGTCGAGACCACCGGGCGCATCGACATGCTGCGCGACGGTCTGGGCGTCGAAATGACCGTGGTCGGCAAGGGCGTGTCGGCCGACGATCTCAAGCGTCTCTGGCCCTATGTCATGGGCGGCGACAGCCGCACCTGGTTCGTGGCCAATGTGCCCGAGGGCCGGGTGGTCGAGGCGCGGCTGGAGTTCAACTATCCGGTGGGCGCCCTCGCGCTCGATGGCGAAGACCGCCCCATCCCCGAAGGCGCCATGCGCATCGACATGCTGGGCGAGGGCGTCAAGATCCGCGCCACCGAGACGATGGAGCCGATCGCCATCAATGGTCTGACCCGGCTGCAGGTCAACGACGCCAATGTCATCATTTCAGCCGCTGGCGGCGAGGTGCGGACCTCGGCCGGCCCGATCAAGGTCAGCAATCCGGCCCTCGTCATGGACAACTCCGTCCCCGACGAAAGCATTCTCGAGATTTCCGGCAGCCTGCAGGCGCCCATTCCCGCTCTCCTCGCGTTGCTCGACGAGCAGATGCCCGACGCCTTGGCCGGCACCAATCTGCCGCTCGACCCGGCTGGGCTGAGCGGCGCCGTCGATCTCGGGCTGGTCGCCACCATCGCGCTGGCCGACGAAGCCAGCGGCCGCGAAATGGATGTCGATTATGTGGTGACCGGCACCGTCGCCGATTTCGCCAGCGCCGAACCCATTCAGGAGCGGCGCATCGGCGATGGCCAGTTCACCTTCTCGGCCACCCAGGACAATTATGCCCTCGGCGGCACCGCCGCCATCGATGGCATGGTCGCCGATATTTCCGTGGCCGGCACGCCCGATACCGCGCCGGTCTTCCGCCTCGCCTCATCGGTCGCGGTCAGCGATCTGGCCGCCATGGGTTTCGACGCCTCCGCTTTCCTCAGCGGCCGCGTCCGCTTCAGTGCCGAGCCGCAGGCCGATGGCGCGCTGAAAATGTCGGTCGATCTCGCCGATGCCGGCCTCACCATCAAGGATCTGGGCCTGTCCAAACCGGCCGGCACGCCGGGCTCGCTGTCGGCCACCGTCAAGCCCGATGGCGATGTGACCCATTTGCAGGATATCGATCTCGCCTTCGGTGCGGTCCGGCTCAAGGGCGCGCTCGACTATCACGCCACCAAAGGCCTCGTCGCCGCCGATTTCGGCACCTTCGCCCTCAGCCAGGGCGACAATGCCCAGGTGGCGCTGTCGCCCATCGACGGTGGTTACGCCGTCCGCATTCGCGGCAGCCAGCTCGATCTCAAGCCCGTGCTGCAACAATTCTTCGATCTGGGGCAGGGCAGTGGCGGCGTGCAGTCGACCCAGTTCACCCAGTCCATCGCCCTCGATGTCAAGCTTGACCGTGCCGTCGGCTATTATGCCACCACCGCCTTCAACGTCGATCTCGACCTGCTGCTGCGCGGCAGCGATCTGCGCCGGGCGACGCTCTCGACCCAGTTTGGCGATGGCAATGCGATCTCCATCACCACCAATCCGGCCCCGCGCGGCCGCACCATGAGCGTCGCCTTCAACGATGCCGGCACCGTGCTGCGGTTTCTCGGCGTCTATTCGCAGCTCGCCGGCGGCAACGGCAGTCTGGTGCTGACCACCGACCGCGATGCCGATGCCGAAGCCGGGCAGTTGCTGCTGCGCGATTTCGCCATCGTCGATGAGGCCAATGTCGTGCAGATCCTTGGCAATCACTCCGATTCCCGCGCCGCCATCGCCGCCCGCAACCGTTTGGATTTCGGCGCCGGCCAGGTCGATTTCATCCGCCGCAAGGATCGTGTGGAGGTTACCAGCGCCATGCTCACCGGCGACACGGTCGGCGGCACGGCACGCGGTTTCATTTATACCGACCGCCGCCAATACGATCTGAGCGGCACCTATGTGCCGCTGTTCGGCCTCAACAGCGCCTTCCAGAAGATTCCCCTGCTTGGGCCCTTGCTCGGTGGTCGCGACGGCGAGGGGTTGGTCGGGGTCACCTTCGCGGTGCGCGGCCCGCTCAACAATCCGCAATTCGCCATCAACCCGCTCTCCATGCTGGTCCCGGGCGCCTTCCGCGAGCTGTTCGAATTCCGCGCCCGGGAGCTTCCGCCGGCGCAATAAAAAAGGCGCCACAAACAGTTGGCGCCTTTTTCGGATTCAATATGTTCACGCCTGACCACCCGGACGATCCGGGTGGAGACCAGAGCAGGAAGTGCGCCCTCACACCGGCTTGATCAGCGCGTGCCGCTTCTTGCCCACCGAGAGCTTGATCACGCCTTCGGCCAGCAACGCATTTTCGCCCAGGCTCAGCTTGTCGTCATCGACGCTCGCGTCGTTGACCTTCACCGCTCCCGACGCCACATGCCGCCGCGCCTCGCCATTCGATGCGGCGAGCCCCGCCTTCACCAGCGCATTGAGAATGCCGATGCCCGAATTGAGCTCGGCACGGGTCACCTCGGCCGTCGGCAGCGACAGGTCGATGGCGCCGGCCTCGAAGGTCGCCGCCGCCGTCGCCGCCGCCTGGATCGCCGCGTCGCGGCCATGCACGATGGCGGTGACCTCCGTCGCCAGCACCTTCTTGGCCTCGTTGACGTCCGTGCCGCCAAGCGCGCCGAGCTTCTCGATTTCCGAGATCGGCAGGCGGGTGAAGATTTTGAGGAACTTCACCACGTCGGCGTCTTCCGTATTGCGGAAATACTGCCAGAAATCATAGGGCGAGAACAATTCGCCATTGAGCCAGACGGCGCCCGAGGCCGACTTGCCCATTTTCTCGCCCGAGGATTTGGTCAGCAGCGGCGTCGTCAGCGCATAAAGCTGCGGTCCGCCCATGCGGTGCGACAGGTCGACGCCGTTGATGATATTGCCCCACTGGTCCGAGCCACCCATCTGCAACACCGTGCCATAGCGCCGGTTGAGCTCGACGAAGTCATAGCCCTGCATGATCATGTAGTTGAATTCGAGGAAGCTCAGCGACTGCTCGCGATCGAGCCGCAGCTTGACCGAATCGAAGCTCAGCATGCGGTTGACCGAGAAATGC
>JAHCJW010000176.1 GCA_026126125.1 Devosia sp. | reverse complement strand
AGGTTGGGCTGGCTTGCGGTCGTCGTCGTGACGAACATTGCCGGTCGAGGGCCAGAAATTGAAGGCCTGGACCTTGAGATGAAAATCCGAATGGCGCTTGAACTTGGCCCCGGCGCGGGTGAGTGCGGCTTCCGCCTCGGCCATGGCCTGGGAGGGGTCGGTGCGGCGTTTGGCGGGCATAGTATGGTCTCCTGGTCGTAGGCTTGCTGATCCCAGTCCGGGGTATTGGAATGGGTATGGAGAAGGGAATGCAGAGAAGGGGATGAGGATAGGGAAAGGAAAGGTATCGAATGGAAGGGGATGATAGATTAGATGGATTGATCGATGGGATCGATCGGGAGAGATTTTGATAATAAAGCCATGAGCGCCCAGCTTTGCCAGTTCAATTTAGGGCTAGACCCAGAGCGTTTGGGGCCTTGTGTAGTGGCCCCCACGCTGCCGGAAGACGTGTCCTATCCTAAGCGACAAAGGGTGAAGCCATGCAAAAGGGAAGCCTGTTGGCTCGCAATGATCCTTTTGAAAATATAGCATCAACCATAGGCCGACGAAATCCGATGGTTTTCGCGGAGTTAGTCCGTTAAAGACAGGGTCGTTTCAACAACAAAATTGATTAATATCAGCCGCTTGTAGGCTGACCGGTAAGATTGATGTCAGGAATGCAGCATGAGCACCGATGAGACGTTCGGACGGACGATCCAGCTTTTTCTGGTTGATGGAAAACCAACGGGACTCCGAAAAGCGACGATCCACGGCTGGACGGGCCTGTTATTCGTCAGCGGTGCCTCAGCCTTCGGCGATCTGACCGCACGCCGCGAGGTGGACCGCACCGGGGTCTATATTCTTTCCGGCCCGGACCCGGAAAAGCCTGGCGTGACACGGGCCTATATCGGCTCTGGAAACTCGGTAGCCGAACGGATCGAGCAAAGCGCAAAGAAGCGCGACTTCTGGGAAACCGCGATCACCGTAACAACCAGCGATGACGACCTTTCAAAGGGGCATGCCGAATATCTTGAAGCGCGGCTGATACGTATTGCAGCTCAGGCGGGCCGGGTATCCTTAGACAACGGGACGCATCCTGACACTGACCGCCGCCGCCTGCCTGAGGCCGATATCGCCAACATGGAACAATTCCTGTCGAACCTGAGGATCATCCTGCCGGTTATCGGGCTGGACATGCTGAAGCCTCAACCTCGGGCCGTAACGCAACTCGCGAAGCCTGCTGAAGAGCGAACGGATAATGAGGTGCATTTTGAAATCCGCCACAAGAGCGGCGTGCAGGCGACAGCCGTTGAGGAGGATGGAGAGTTCGTGGTGCTGGAAGGGTCGGAAGCGTTGATTGGAACCGGCTACGTGCAGCAAAGCTATGGCGGGCTGAAGGACAAAATGATTGCAGACGGAGTCCTCGTGCCTTACGCCGCAGACCGAATGCGTTTTGCGAGGCCGTGGCCCTTTAGCAGCCCGTCGGCAGCGGCTGCTATCGTGCTGGATCGCAATAGCAACGGTCGGCTTGAATGGAAAGTCCGAGGGTCGAGGTTGAATTACCACGAGTGGCAGCAAGAGCAGGCCGGTGGAGAGATCGAACTGGGGCAATAGGCAACCACTCTAACCATAGTCCAGGCGGGCTTATGCAGCTACTCCGCTTCATACAGGTGCTGAAGGTTCAGTTCCGGCCTGATCGTTTCGATTGCGGCTGACAATTGTTGAAGCGTTGATCTTTTGGTGTAACGAGCGGTCTCCCCATCTCTTGAATGGCCGAGAATGTGGGCTCTTACGGCATCTGACACGTCTGCTTGGTGCATCAGAGTGTTAGCGGTATGGCGGAGAGAGTGAAAATCCAGCTTGGCCCGATAGACATTTATTTCCCTGCGATAGCGCGTGAACCATTTGCTGAGCGAATGCCCTAACTTGTTGTCCGCGCCTCCAGGCGTCAAGTCGGGGAAGAGCTGTCGTGAGCCCTTGGCCGATTGGCGAGCTTTCTTCAAAATTCCGAGTTTTATCAGCTCGCTATGGATGGGCACCTGTCTTACTGAATTCCTGTTTTTCAACTGACGGTCTTTGCCAACCTTAATGTCGAAGAAGGAGATTCCGTCTGCTGTACAGATGTCCTCTGCATGAAGCTGGCAAATTTCTTCCAGACGCATTGCGCTGAAGATGCCAATCAAAGGCGCCCAGAACTTTTCGTCGCGTATGATTTCAACTCCTGGCTGGGATCGATGAACCGATGATAGGCAACCTGTCCATACAGGTGACTGGAATAGCGCTTTAAGCTCGTCGGCGGACCAATCCTTTCGTTGTTCAACTGCCCGTACTCCTGACGAGAATTTGAAGCCGCCGAAGATGTTCTCCGAGACTTCACCAGCGACACGGGCATCGTCCCAAATTGCTGAAAGAGCAGAAAAGTGTCTCTTGATCGTCTTTTGACTGAGCGTTGCTTGATCTTGTTCACGCACTCGCTTTTCGAAAATCGCAATGATCTCCTGAGGCGACTTGTTTCGGTAAGCTGCTGCTTTTCCATAATCCCAGGGCATGCGTTCTGCTGTTTCACGAAATGCCTTGGCGTCACCGCGACCGTACATTTCGATTGGCTTATCACCGCATATTCCGATGAAAAGGCGATAGGAAGACACTGCCTGGCTGGCTGTTTGTTGTTTCCAGCCTCCGCGCCGCAATTGGGTCGCTATGAAATCTGGAAAGCGCTCTGACAGCAGTGGCCTTGCACTTTCCGAGATCGGTCCGTCGCACACCGGCGGCGGTGCTGCCACTGCCACTTCAAGGAGCGATTGCCGAAGCAACTTGCTCTTGGGCTCGAACTCGAAGTCGCCTTCATATCGGGCTTTGAGCGCTTCTGCCAGATCGATGCCGGCGCGAATAACCGTCTCCTTGCATTGACTGCGCTCGGCTTCGTTGAGATCATCCCATTTTAGGCCGGCCAATCGGGCTGAATTTCGCGCGGTGTCCGCCCCATGATCCAGAGTATTTCCGCCCAACGACTCACGAGCTTGCGCCGCGACATTCTCCCAGTAGTTCGCGCGGGCGATGCGACCGTCATTGGTGAAATAGACGCCGGATGCTCGCACCGCGCTCTCCCGTTCCAGGATGTGGTTGTAGAAACTCTGGGCAAGACGGGCGAGTTGATCCTGAGTAAGCATGGGGTTTGCGCGGGCCGTTTCGAAAAGTTGTTCGGAGAGCCAGTATAGCTCATCCGCTCGTAGCCGCGCGACCTTCGGTCCGCAAGCACCAAGGCTGCGAACCAGTTCGCGCCGTTTCAGCCTTTCGCGCAAATCTGCCGGAACCGCTCGTCGGAAATGAAATATGCGTCCGCGTCGAACGATATTGGAAGTAGCTGCCACTTCGCTTTGCTCGCTCTTTGTAGCAGCGGTTTGTAGCAAAACGCTTCATCCCGCCTGGGGTGGCGCGAGACACTTTAACGATTTCAGCTAGTTAGGAGAAAAATGGCTGGGGAACCTGGATTCGAACCAAGATCGACGGAGTCAGAGTCCGCTGTTCTACCATTGAACTATTCCCCAGCAGAGCCTGCTGGCTGGGCCGCTGGGCAGCGAAGCGGGGCTTCGTTGTGCGGCGCGGGGTCTGCATAGACAAAGACAAAGACGATTGCAAGCGCCTCGCGCAGGGTTTGCCCAATCATCGTGTGCATTGCGCGAAAGCCGGCCTTGCTCTACCCTCTTTTTCGACAATGCAACACCAATGCTGCGCTCGGGCGCGGTCGGCTGGTCCGGCCTGCGACCGTGCGGCACAAGGAGATCGAAGTGACCGATTCGAATCGGTCCGCCGCCGTGTCGGCCCCTCGGGCCGCAACGGCACTCCGTGCCCCGTCCGGACCGGACCGGAAGGGGAGGGCAGGGGCTGCGCCCCCGCTCGGGGCGGAGCCGCGGACAGGGCATGCGCCCCCGCCCAAGCGACCCCGGGGGCCGCTCTATGCGGCGCTGGACCTGGGAACCAATAATTGCCGCCTGTTGATCGCCCGACCGCACGAACATGGCTTTCGCGTTATTGACGGCTTCACTCGCATCGTCCGGCTGGGCGAGGGCGTCTCGGTCACGGGGCGTCTCAGCGATGCGGCGATGGAGCGCACCATGGATGCGCTGCGCCAATGCCGCAACAAGCTGCGCGATCATCAGCCGACCCGCATGCGGCTGATTGCGACGGAAGCCTGTCGCGCCGCTGAAAATGGCCCCGCTTTCCTTGAGCGGGTCAAGCAGGAGTTGGGGCTGGAGCTGGAAATCGTCGATCGGCGCACCGAGGCGGAGCTGGCGGTGACCGGTTGCGCCGATCTGATCGAGACCACGGCGCAGGGCGCCTTGATGTTCGATATCGGCGGCGGCTCGTCCGAGTTGGCCTGGCTCGATTTTCGCGGTGGCAGGCCGCGCTCGCAGGGGCGCATGTCGGCCTCGATTCGCTCCTGGCAATCGCTGCCGGTGGGGGTCGTGTCCATCGCCGAGCGCTTCGGCGGCATCGATGTGACGCCGGTGGTCTTCGAGGCGATGGTGCGTTTCGTGTCCGACCATCTGCGCCAGTTTCGCGGCCGCGAAAAGCTGCGCCAGATGATCGGCACCCATCCCGTCCACCTTATCGGCACCTCGGGCACGGTGACGACCCTGGCCGGCCTGCATCTGGGGCTGGAGCGTTATGAGCGTCAGAAGGTCGATGGACTGTGGATGCGCCGCGACCAGGTTGACGAGACCATGCGGGTGCTGCTCAACATGCCGTTCGAGCGCCGCGTTGCCCATGCCTGTATCGGCAAGGATCGCGCCGATCTGGTCCTGCCCGGCTGCGCCATTTTCGAGGCCATTCGCCGCGAATGGCCGACCGAGCGGGTGCGCGTGGCCGATCGTGGCCTGCGCGAGGGTATTTTGATTTCGCTCATGGATGCGGATCGGGCGCAATTGCGTCCTGTTCGCCCCAAAAGGAGGCATGGTCATGGTGGATAAGGCTCTGGGAACGGGCGGTCGCAAGTCCGACAGGGATCTCAAGATCCGGCTCAAGACCGCCAAGGGGCGCAAGACCTCCTCGACCAAATGGCTGGAGCGGCAGCTCAACGACCCCTATGTGGCGCGCGCCCGCTCGGAAGGCTATCGCTCCCGCGCCGCCTTCAAGATCAAGGAGATGGACGAAAAGCACAAGCTCTTCAAAAAGGGCATGCGCGTCGTCGATCTGGGCGCGGCGCCGGGCGGCTGGTCGCAGGTGGCGGCGCGTGCGGTCGGCTCGACCGCCGAGCACCCGCTGATCGTGGGCATCGATTATCTGGAAATGGACCCCATCCCCGGCGTTACCCTGCTGCAAAAGGATTTCACCGACGAGGATGCCCCCGCTGCACTGATCGCGGCCCTGGGCGGGCACAAGGCCGATGTGGTGATGAGCGACATGGCCTGGCCCACCACCGGCCATCGGGCGACCGACCATTTGCGCATCGTCCATCTCATCGAGATTGCCGCCGACTTCGCCATTCAGGTTCTGGCGCCGGGCGGCTCTTTCGTGGCCAAGGTGTTCCAGGGCGGCACCGAGCATGAGCTTTTGCACATGCTCAAGCGCCATTTCCGCTCCACCTTCCATTCCAAGCCCCCCTCGAGCCGCTCCGGTTCGGCCGAAGCCTATCTCGTCGCCAAAGGGTTCAAAGGCTTGGAGCCTGAAATCACTCCGGTGGAGTGATTTCAGGCTCCAAGGCCATGAGGGCTATGCCCGAATGGCGGGTCAGAGCCGGCCGAAGGCGACCGACACCGAACTCTCCGGCCTTTCGATCATTATGACACTGAACCCCAACAAGGAGCGATCAATGACCATCAATCGTCGCAGCGAAGAGCGTTATCTCGATAAGGCTGAGCGCGAACTCGTGTCCGATGCGCGCCATCCCGGTCTTGGGGAGATGGCGACGGATGATCTGCGCAAACTCGCCCGCAATCTGCGCGAACGCCGGGACAAGGCCAGGCGCGCCGTGCGCAGCGGTAATCGCGCCGCGCGGGTCGAGGAGCGGGCGGGACGGGCCGAGGGCGGCAATCGCGAAAAGGCCGGTGTGCTTCAGGCGGCAATCGCCCGCGTCAACAAGGAATTTTCCCGCCGCAGCGAAGCGCGCGAATAGCCGCCTCACGGCAGATGCGGGCCGCCAAGCAATTGGTGGCCCGCATTTTTGGGCAGGCGCAGAAACAGCAGCGTCGCTAAGGCGCCGATCGCCGCCACCACATAAAACGCGATGTGGAAATCGATCAGCGCCAAATCCTCGCCGCCGCGCACCCGGTGCGCCAACTCCAGCATGCCCCCGCCCAGCGCCACGCCCATGGCGAACATCAGCTGGCCCCAGACCTGGCTGATCACATTGGCCTGTCCCGCATCCTTGTCCTCGACATCGGCAAAGGTAAAGGCGTTGGATCCGGTCCAGAAGGTCGACTGCCAGAAGCCGGTAAAGACCAGGATTGCCAGCATGAGCGGTATGGGCGTGCCGGGATAGTAAAAGCCCATGACCAGAATGCCGGCCGCTGAAATCGCCGTCGAAATCACCAGCGGATACTTGAAGCCCCAATGCGCGAAAATCCAGTTCGCCACAAACTTGGCGACCAGGGCCCCCACGGCGCCGGCAAATGTCACCATGCCGCTTTCAAAAGGCGTCAGGCCGAAGCTCAGTTGCAGCATCAGGGGAAACAGGAACGGCGTGGCGCCCTGTCCCAGCCGGAAGAACGTGCCAGCCACCATGGTGATGCGGAAATTGCGCACCGCCAGCAACCGCAGGTCCAGCAGCGGGTATTCCGTCGAAAGCGCGTGCCGGACATAGAGATACCCCAGCCCGATCCCCACCGACGCGGCAATCACCCCATAGATCGGCGGCAGCGCCGGCAGGCTCACCACCGAGCAGCCGAAGGCGAAGA
>JAHCJW010000175.1 GCA_026126125.1 Devosia sp. | reverse complement strand
GGGGCATTGGGCAGGGTCGCGCGGGTAAAGGCGCCTTCGATGGTCAGATCGCCCAGCGTGACGGGGGCGCTTTGCGCGTGGGGCGCGGCGCTGGGGGTCGCCTCATGCGCAAAGGCGATGGTGGTGGGGGTGGCAAGCAGGGCAGCGGCAACGAGGGCGCGCGCAAACAGACGGATCATGATGTATCTCCGGTGGGATCAGCAAAAGCAGGCAGGGTTCTGCCCAGGCAAACGATCAGACCGGAACGGGAGGGGCGCGCGATTGCCCGACATGAGGCGGCAGGCGCCAGCGATGCGGCGCCTCGCTCCAGCGCGGGGCGGCGACGCCGGTTGTCTGGGCGATGGCGGCCGGCAGGCCCGGCGAGGGCGGGGCGGCGAAAGTCGGCTTGCTCAGCCCGGCGGCCGGGCATTTGACCGCCGTGGCGGCCAGCGGATCGTCGCTCTCGGCGCTGGCGAGGCTTTCGCACACCGACCAGGCGCTGATGGTTTCGTAGCCAAGGCCCGCCAGATCGCGTTGCAGGCCGGCGGCCTGATGCAGCGGCGCCAGGAGCACCAGCACATAGAGGGCCAGCACCGCCAATGTGGCGCCAAGCTCCCTGAACGTGATGGTTCCGTGCCCAAGCATGCAAGATATCTCCTGAGTCTGGCATAGAACAGGACGGGGCCTGGCTCAAGCGGCTGCGGTGTCGCAGGTCGCCTCTTGCGCCTTGTTTAGAAACGTTCTAAATATTGTTTGGAATGGTTCTAAACTATGAGGGTTTCATGTTTTCCCTGCGTGACAATCGTCGCGATTTCTCCTCGCTTTCCGAACGTGAAATCCTCTCTCTGGCGATTGCGGCCGAAGAGGAGGATGGACGCATCTATTCGGAGCTGGCGACGCGCCTCGGCGATCTTTATCCGGGCACCGGCGCCCTGTTCGAGGCGATGGCGGCCGAAGAGGATAATCATCGCCGGCGCCTGCTCGATCTTTACGTGGCCCGGTTCGGCAAGCGGCTGGTGCCGATCCGGCGCGAGCATGTGCGTGGCTTTCTCACCCGCAAGCCGATCTGGCTGTTGAAGACGTTGACGCTCGAACAGGCGCGCCAGCAGGTCTGGGAGATGGAGGACAGCGCCTATCGCTTCTATCTGGCGGCGGCGGCCGAGGTGAACGACGTCGAGATCCGCAAACTGCTGGGCGACCTGGCGGCACAGGAGCGCAGCCATGCCCGGGCCGCCGATGGGCTCGATGCGCGCCTTCTCGGTCAGGAAGGGCGCGAGAGCGAAGGCCAGGAAGCCCATCGCCAATTCGTCCTCACCTATGTGCAGCCCGGCCTTGCCGGCCTGATGGATGGCTCGGTGTCGACGCTGGCGCCGGTGTTTGCCGCCGCTTTTGCCACCGGCAGCACCTGGCAGACCTTTCTCGTCGGCCTCGCCGCGGCGGTGGGCGCCGGCATTTCCATGGGCTTTACCGAAGCGGCCTCGGACGACGGCAAGCTCACCGGACGCGGCTCGCCGCTCAAGCGCGGTTTCGCCGCCGGCATCATGACCGCGGTGGGCGGGCTGGGCCATGCGCTGCCCTATCTCATCCCCGATTTCGGTATCGCCACCACCCTGGCGGCGGTCGTGGTGCTGATCGAGCTCTGGGCCATCGCCTTCATCCAGCAGCGCTTCATGCAGACCCCCTTCTGGCGGGCGGTGATGCAGGTGGTGCTGGGCGGCTCGCTGGTCTTTGCCGCCGGTATCCTGATCGGCAACGCCTGACACAGCGGGCGGAAAGCGGCCGGGGGCAGCGCACGCCACCCCCCGGCGCGCCGCGCCGAACGGTTTCGGTTCCTGCCGACTTGACCAAAGCCCAGCTTTGCCGCAAAGACCCAAAGCAAAGCGAGGTCCCCACCAATGGAAAAATTCACCACTCTGACGGGTGTCGCGGCGCCGTTGCCGATCATCAATATCGACACCGACATGATCATCCCCAAGCAATATCTGAAGACCATCAAGCGCACCGGTCTGGGCACCGCGCTGTTCTCGGAAATGCGCTATAATGAGGATGGCTCGGAAAACCCCGATTTCGTGCTCAACAAGCCCGCCTATCGCCAGGCCAAGATCGTCATCGCCGGCGACAATTTCGGCTGCGGCTCGTCGCGCGAACACGCCCCCTGGGCGCTGGCCGATTTCGGCATTCGCTGCGTCATCTCGACCAGCTTCGCCGACATCTTCTACAATAACTGCTTCAAGAACGGCATTCTGCCGCTGGTGGTCTCGCCCGAGCAGCTCAAGCTCCTGCTCGACGATGCCGAGCGCGGCTCCAACGCCACCTTGAGCATCGACCTCGAGGCCCAGACCATTCAGGGTCCGGATGGCGGCACGCTGCATTTCGATATCGACCCGGCCCGCAAGCAGGTTCTGCTCGAGGGGCTCGACGATATCGCCGGCACGCTCAAATCCGATCCCGCCATCGCCTCGTTCGAAGACCAGATGGCGGCCCAGCGTCCCTGGCTGTGAGCCCTTTCCGCCTTCTCCTTCCCTCCGTCTCGAGTTGACCCATGGTCCAGCGCGTTTCCACCGGTTCGCCCTTCGAAGCCACTTTCGGCTATTCCCGCGCCGTCCGGCACGAGGACACGGTCTATGTCTCGGGCACCACCGGCTATGACTACGCCACCATGACCATGCCCGACAGCGTCGGGCAGCAGGCGAAAAACGCCCTCGCCACCATCGACAAGGCGCTGCGGGAAGCCGGCGCCTCGATCGAGGATACGGTGCGCGTGGTCTATTATGTCGGCGACCGGGCGCTGGTCGATGAGGTCGTCGCCGCCGTCGGTCCGGTGTTCAAGGACATCAGGCCTGCCGCCTCCATGCTGATCGTGCAGATGATCGAGGCAGGCATGAAGATCGAGATCGAGGTAACGGCCCGGATCGGTGCGGCGACGTCCTGAGCGATCCGCAAAATTCCTTCAAGAAAAAGGGCGCCGGTTTGGCGCCCTTTTTGTTTGGTCTTTATGGCTCAGGGCAGCCGGCAATCGGCGTCCGCGCCGATTTTTTCCATCAGCGCGGCGATGGCGGCTTCGAGCTGCGGGTCGGTGTTGAGGCCGACATCGTTCGGGTTGAACGGCACGTGGATTTCGGGGTTGATGACGTTGTTCTCGTAGAGCGTGCCATCCATGCGGCGGTGCGGCAGGACCGGCAGGCCATAGACAAGGCCCGGCACGACCGCGCTCTTGATATAATCCACCGAGGTGCCCGTGTTCAGCACCACATCGCCGACGATCGGGCCGATGGCATTGTCCTGATAGGCCTGCGGGAACATCGAGCCGTCCGAATAGCCAAAACTGTCCACCACCACGGCGCTCGGCCACACCCAGCGATTGTTCGGCTCGATGTCCATCGGCCCCTGCGCCCAGCCGTTGGTGGAATAGGCCTCCCCGGTCAACAGCGTGATCAGCTCGCGCGTGAGATTGCCCCCGCCATTGGAGCGCACATCGACCAGCGCCGCCTTGGCGATGCCACGCTGGGCGCTGAGCGTGCCCAGCAGGTCCAGATAGGCGTCATTGTCCATGTTGGGCACATATTGATAGGCGATGCAGCTGTTGGAGAGCCGCGCCACCATTTCCCGCCTGGCATGGATCAGCCTCGCCTTGGCCAGGTCGGCTTCGTCGTGCTGGTCGATGGGCTTGACCGTATAGAACCGCTCCTCGCCCGTCTCGCTGTCGGTCAGCCCGACCAGCGCCGGTCGGCCGACATTGAGGCTGAGCAGGCGGTCGATGCCGCCCGCTTCGGGCACGTCCGTGCCGTTGATCGAGCTGATGATGTCGCCCGGCTCGATATCGATGGCGCGTCGATCCAGCGGACCGCCGGGCAGGATGGCGGCGACGCGACGCCCGGCGCCCTCATAGCCATAGTCGAGATAGATGCCCAGGGCGTCATTGCTGTTGCCCAGGTCGGAGCGGGCCGATTCGGCACCGCGATAACCGGTGAACATGTGGGATGCCGACAACTCGCCATACATGGCCGAGATCAGCTCTTCCAGTTCGCGGTCGCTGGCGATGGAGCCGAGATAGGCCCGGTATTTGGCCCCGATCGCGTCCCAGTCGCGGCCCTCGAGCGCGCTGTCGTAATAGCGATAATTGGCATCTGCCCAGGCCTGATCGAAGGCGGCGAGACGTGCAGCATCGGCATCGCGGGTGAAAAAGACCCGCGAGTCGATGACGCTGACCTGATCGGGAGCAGTGACCGGGACGCGCAGGATGGCGCCATCGATCTTGACGTCGACCACGCCCAGCTCGGGGACATAGAAGAGCGCTTTCCAGCCGGGGGCGGCGAATTCGCCGGCAATCTCGGCGCTGCCATCGACGAGACTGGTCACCTGCAGGGCGAGCGTGTCGCGATCGACCGGCACGATCTCGAGCAGGCTTTGCTGGTCCGGCAGGGCAGCCAGCGTCAATGCATTTGCCGCCCCTTCGCCCAGGCGGCCCTCGAGATTGAGGTTGCGGAAATGCGGCATTTCATAGCGCCGGAAGAGAGCAAGGCCGTCTTCGTCCTCGTCAAAGCCGGTGCCTTCACCGTTGACGACCTCAAGAAAATCCTGCCGCGCCTCTTCCGAGAGGAAGATGCGATACATGCTCACGCCCTGGGAATGAAGCTGCGCCGATTGCGTGGAGTAGAGCGTCGTATAGCCGATGATCTGGCTGCCATCGGCGCTCCAGATGCCATCGAAGAGGTTGGGAATATTGCCGATGGGCCGGGCGGGCGCGCTGCCATCGGCCGGGACCACGGCCACCCGCCGCGCTTCGGTGCCGCCCATGGATCGCCATTGGATCAGCAGATCCTCCGAGCTCGGCGACCAGGCGAATTGCATATCGCCATCCGCATAGACGGAATTGTAATCGCCATCGCCGACCAGGCTGGTGACCGCGCCGGTCTCGAGATCGAGCACCTGCACCTCGCGCCGATCGGCGACGAAGGCGAGCTTGCTGCCATCGGGCGAAAAGGCTGGTCGATAGGCATTGCCCTTTTCCGGCACATAGAGCGGGATTTCGGTGAAGCGGTGCTGCAGCGCCATATCTTCGGAATCGCTGCGCAGCGTGATGCCATAGATCCCCCAGCGATGATCGCGAAGGGCCGCATAGGCGAGCATGGTGCCGTCGGGGGAGAAGGCGATGTCTTTTTCCTGGCCCGGCGTGCTGGTCACCTGGCGCACCGTGCCGGAAATGTCCTGCACGAACACATCGGCATTGTAGACCATGGCGAACACCTCGCCGTCGGGCGAGGAGATGAAATCCTGAATGCTCGTCCCGACAAAATTGCTTTGCTGGGTGGCGCGCTGCTCGAGCGTCAGCACCTCGATGGGCGTGGCTTCGGCGGCATCGGCCGGCTTGACATAGATGCGCCCGCGATTGGCGAAGGCGATGGTGCCGTCATCGGAGACCGACAGGTCGCGCACCGGGTCGCCTTCGAAAGCGGTGAGCTGGGTTTCCACGCCCGAGGCGAGATCGAGCTGCCAGACATTGAGCCAGCCCGAAGCTTCCGACAGATAATAGAGCGTGGCGCCATCCGCGCTCCACACCGGATTGTGGCGATCGGCGCCATCGGCCTCGAATACGGCCTCATGCCGGCCGCTGATCTTGTCATAGGTCCAGATCTGCCGCGCATTGGGCAGGACGCGATGCTGGCGGTTATCGGGATCGCCGGAAGGATTATAGGTATAGGCCAGCTTGGTCTGGTCGCGGTTCCACTGGGCCTGCTCGGCCAGGTTGGGCAGGACCAGGGTTTCGCGCGCCGTCTCGGCATTGACCGCATAGAGCTGGGTCTTGCCCGACAATGCCGCCTGCACGCTCTGCTCGGCATCGCCCAGCCGCTGGGCGGTATAGAGAATGGAGGTGCCGTCCGGCGTGAAGCTGGTCGGCACTTCGCTCGCCGAGGACCAGGTCATGCGCTCCAGCGTGCCGGAGAAATCGGTGACATAGACATCGTCGTCGCCATTGAGATTGGAGGCAAAGGCCAGCCGCTCCGAATCCGGCGACCAGGTGGCGCGGTAGCTGTAGATGCCATTGGCGGTCAACGGCACGGCCAGACCGCCCGTGGCATCGACCACGAAAATCCGGCCGCGATAGGTAAAGCTCAGCGTCTCGCCATCCGGTGCGATGGCCGGGTGGCGCACCCAGATCGGTTTTTCCCCCAAGGCCAGCGAGCCGGTCGTCTCCTGCGCCGTGGCCGGTGCGAGCGCCGCCAGCAGTGCCATGAAAGAGATTGCAGTCCGCCGCATGACCATTTTTGTGAGCTCCCAGGGGTTTGAACCCGGCCACTCAACCCCAAGCACGTAAACAGCGTCTCAACCGGATAGGTGAAAATTTCCTTTCCTCTGCTCCTACACTTGTCTGACTTGCGTCGCAGGGTCAAAAAGCGCTAAGTGCGCCACATCGAGGTGTACCCACCAGTACGGCGAGGAGCTTTTTCATGGCCACCCATTCCCTTTTCCTGCTGCCCGGCGACGGCATCGGCACCGAAATCATGGTCGAGGTCGAAAAGATCATCGCCTGGACCAATGCGGAAGGGCTGACCGATTTCTCGCTCGATCGCGGCCTGGCGGGCGGCGCCGCCTATGACGCGCATGGCGTCGCCATCACCGAAGAGGACGTGGCCAAGGCCAAGGCGGCCGATGCCGTGATCTTCGGCGCGGTGGGCGGCCCGAAATGGGACGACGTGCCCTATGAGCACCGCCCCGAAGCCGCATTGCTGCGCCTGCGCAAGGAACTGGCGGTGTTCGCCAATCTTCGCCCCGCCATCTGCTACCCGGCCTTGGCCGAAGCCTCCTCGCTCAAGCGCGAACTGGTCGAAGGCCTCGATATCCTCATCGTGCGCGAATTGACCGGCGGCGTCTATTTCGGCGAGCCCAAGACCATCAC
>JAHCJW010000174.1 GCA_026126125.1 Devosia sp. | reverse complement strand
CACCACATGATAGGGGATCATCAGCGTCATCATCATCAGCGCGAACCACAGCGTCTTGCCGGAAAACTCAAGCCGGGCAAAGGCATAGGCGGCAAAGGAGCACGAGATGACATTGCCGATGACCGAGAGCACCGTCACCACGGTGGAGTTCCAGAAGAAAATGGTGAAACTGACCGGCAGCGCGTTCCAGCCCTGCCAGTAATTCTGCCACTGAAATTCGCGCGGCCACAGCCCAAGATCGCCGAAGATCTGGTTGTCGGGCTTGAGCGAACTCGCCAGCATCCACAAGAGCGGATAGATCATGATCAGCGAGGTCAGGATCAGGAAGATATGCTTGAGGATCGCCGCCCGCCTGGCGCGCCTCGCCTTGGCCTCGCGATAGGCATGGGCGATTTCGGCGGGGGTCCGGGCGGGCGTGCCGATCATTGTGTCAGCCATGCTCAGCCCCTCTCGTTTTCATAGTGAACCCAGTATTTTGAGGTCCAGAACGCGATGGCGGTGAAGGCGGCGATGATCAGCAACAGCACCCAGGCCAGCGCCGAGGCATAGCCCATGCGCAGGAAGCTGAAGGCCTCGTTGTAGAGATAGACGGTGAAGAACAACAGGCTGTCGAGCGGCGCGCCGGAGCCGCCCGAAATGATGAAGGCTCCCGAAAAGCTCTTGAACGCCTCGATCATCTGCAGGACGAGATTGAAGAAAATGACCGGTGCAAGCAGCGGCACGGTGATGGCGAAGAATTTTCGCACCGGCCCCGCCGCATCGATCTCCGCGGCCTCGTAAAGTTCCTGCGGTATCGCCCTGAGCCCCGCCAGAAAGATCAGCATGGGCGAGCCGAACTGCCAGATGGCGAGCACGATCAGCGTCCACAGCGAATAGCGCGGATCGGAGAGCCAATAAGGGCCATCGCCGCCGAACAGGCGCAGCACCGAGTTGATCACCCCGTCATAGTTGAACAATTGCCGCCACAGGATGGCAACGGCGATCGAGCCGCCGAGGATCGAGGGCAGATAGAACAGCGCCCGATACCAGCCGATGGCGCGAATGCCCTTGTCGAGCGCCATGGCGACGCCCAAAGCGAAGATCAGCTTGAGCGGCACCGAGATGATCACGAAGCTGAAAGTCACCTGCAGCGCCTTCCAGAAGCGCTGATCCATCTGGAACATGAACAGATAATTGTCGAGGCCGATCCATTGCGGCGGCCGCACGACATTATATTTGGTGAAGCTGAGATAGAGCGACGCCAGGATCGGCCCGATGGCGAGCAGGAAAAACCCGATCAGCCAGGGCGAGAGGAAGGCATAGCCGGCGAAATTGCGTCTGAGAAACTTGTTCATCCCAGCCTCTTGGAACAATGCGGGTGACCCGCCGCCCTCAGGGAGCGCGAGCGGCGGGCCCGGTCGGGCTCAGGCGCGCGCCAGGATCGCCCGAGCCTGATTGAGGAAGTCGCTCGCCACCTCCGGGATGGTGCGTTCGCCCAACAGAACCGCGACGGCGAGCCTCTCGAAGGTCTGTTCCACCTCGTTCGATCCGCTCGGTGGCGGGGCCGTCAGCGCCGCGGTCTTGCCCTGGATCTTGTCGAAATATTCGACCGACAGCGCCTCGACCTCGCTGAGGTCCGCCTGCAGCGCCGCGCGCACATCGCTCTGGCTGGGAATGCCGCGCTCGAGCCCGAGGATCTTGGTCATGTCGAGATCGTTGACGAAGGCGCTCATATAGGTGGTCGCCGCTTCCGGATCGACGCTGTCGCGGGTGAGGCAGACGAACTGGCTCGGCTGCACCACCGATCCGGGGATCATGGCCGGCGTGTTGGGATACATCGCCACGCCCAGCTTGTCCTGCATCAGGCCCTGAATGCCGACCAGCTGGTTGCTCCACAGATAAGTCATCGCCGACTTGCCGGTCACCACCCCCTGCTGGCTCAGTTCCGCCACCCCGGCCAGGCCCGCGCTTTCCGGTCCCGGAGGCGTGCCGCCGGCCTCGCGGATGGCCGCCCAGGTGCTCCAATATTCTTCGACGATCTCCTGCGTCGCGCCATAGGAGCCGTCCTCATTGTAGAGATTGGCGCCTTTTTGCACGACGAAATCGGAGAAATTCTGATATTCGGCGGTGTTGTCGTCGGTGCCGGGCACCCCCGTCGCCTCCTTGATGGCGGCGGAAAATTCCTTCAATTCGTCATAGGTATAGCCATAGGGGTCGAAGCTCTCGCCCGGCACGATCCCGGCTTGCGCGAACAGTCGGGTATTGAGCACGGCCATATGCGAATTGGCGCCGATGGAGAGCGCATAGAATTTGCCGTCCACCGTGCCGGCGTCGATGGCGCTCTGGTCGATCTTGGAAATATCGAGGCTCTTGCCGACATAATCGTCGAGCGGCACCACGGCGCCATTGGCGATATATTCGAACAACACGCCATAACCCTGCTGGATCACGTCGGGCATGTTGCCGCCGGCAATCTGCGTGGTCAGCTTGGTGAAATAATCGGCAAAACCGAGCGTTTCCCCCGAGACTTTGATGCCCGGGTGCTTCTGGTTGAAAATATCGATGACCGCGAAAGTGCGCCTGTCGCGCTCGGGATTGCCCCACCAGAAATGGCGGATGGCCTTGTCCTGGGCAAAGGCCGGGCCGCCAAAGGCGGACAGGACGGCGACGGAGCCGGCCAGACCGGCCGAGCTTTGCAGGAACTGCCTGCGATTGAATGTGCTCATGGTATCCTCCCGTTTGAGCTACGTACGTCAGAATAGGATGCGATTGATTTCGTCTTGTGCATTCCGACTGCCGAATGATCGGCTCTATCGTTGTGGGTCCAGGCTCCTTCGGTCAGTAAGTGGGATGGGTGAGGCGAGGGGGATGGCGCCGCACAAGGCTGTCCCCTTCAAGATCGAGCACTTCATTGGGCCCGATGGAAAAGGGCAGGGCGCCTGCAGCCCGGTGCAGCGCGCCGACGACCGGGGTGACGCTCATACCGATGATCGAGACAACCGCGCCCTGGCGGTCGGTGACGACCCGCACCCCGTGGGGGGCACTGAACAGTTCGATGCCGTTGCGATAGGCGCGCGCCACCTCTCCATCATTGACCAGCTCGAAATCCTGCCCGTCGACCCGCCGGGCATAGGCGGTGCCGTGCCGCTGGTCGCGATGTTCGATCTGATAGGGCACCAGTCCGGTGAACCACAGCGTATCATCGGGTCGCGGCAAAATGCCGGACAGGCGCTCGATGAAATCGAGAAGACACAGGATGGAGGGAGAATAGACCTCGGTGAACCCTGCCGCGCCGGTGAAGGGATTGAGCGTCTGGGCGAAGCGCTCCGCTTTGAACAGCGCCGACAGGATCGGATGCAGCACCCAGCTCAACTCGACATGGCGGCCATGATGCTCGAAAGCCTGCGGCGCCCGGATCAAGCTGAGGAAATTGGTCGGGCCGCACCAGCTATTGTAGTCGAAGGCCGGATCAAAGCGGGGATCGTCGAGGGCCAGCGAGGTAAAGGGATATTTGGCGAAGAATTTGCGCGTGTTGAGCAGATAGCGCTCCAGCGCTTCGGCAAAAAAATCCTCGTCGCCGATTTCGCAGCACAAGACGCGCAGCAGCACGTCTGATTGCACCCGCACCCACTGCTCGTTGCGATCCCGGTCGTAGAAGAAGCCATCCTCGGGATCGAAGCACTGGGCGTAGAGCGCTTCGAGGCTGTCCTGGGCCTTTGGGCGCCAGGAGGCGCCGTCTTCGCCAAGCTCCTCGGCCATGCGCGCCAGATAGAGCCGCTGGCAGGCGACATTGGCGGTGAGGTCGGGCGCGATAAAGGGCAAAACCGGATTGTCAGTCCGATAGCGTTTCGGATCGTTGTCCTGCGGCGAGTCGGGCACATGCCAGAAGCGCGCCGAAAGATCGTGCCCGGTATCATAGGCGCAAAATGCTTCGACGCCCCCGGTGCCGCGCGTATCGCGCCATTGTGCCAGCCAGGCATCGTTGCGCGCCATGGCCCGATAGAGGGGCGCGAGATAGGCCTTGTCCCGGCCATTCAGGCAATAATGGTTCCACACCGACCGCGCCAGCGGCGTTACCGTCTGGATCTGCGAGAAAACCGGGCCGTTCGCCGCCAGCTTATAGGGAAAGAGGCCATCCTCGCGCTGGTGCCGGGCGAAACCGGCAAAGGTGTTGCCGGCCACATTGGGCATGAAACGCGATAAAAGTTCGGCATTGATCGTGCCGGTGCTTTCGAGCCAGCAGCCATAATAGACGCCGCCTTCGTTAAGTATCGGCGCGCTCCCGGCGGTGGGCTTGACGCAGGCGACAAGTTCTCGCACCGCGTCGGCAAAGCGCTTTTCCATGCCCGGCTCCGTTGCCACGAAAGCCACGCCGGAGTGAAGAAACTCGGCCAACGCCGCCTGGCCGTGCTGGGTCGCCACCGGGCCGACATCGCCGGCGACGTCGCTCCTGCGCAAGCGCGCCAGCAGCGTTTCCGCCACCGTCAAACCTCCCGCCTGCGCCAGCGCCTCGGCCATTGCCGTCCTCCCGCTGCCGAAAATCGGCAGAACCCTTTTTGCCTCCCGGTTTTCCGGGATGGCGTGAGGTCGGAAGTGGCGGATCTTGCAGTCGTCCCGCCAACCGCGACCGCACGGTTGAGATCCAGAACGGGTCTCTCAGAAGGTCGAGATGAACATCGATCCGTTTTTATCCGGTCAGATCGAAGACATCCCGCGTAGCGCACGCTTAACCACATACCCTGGCTGGGCCCATGGGCCCATGACGTGTCTCCGGCCGATCCTGGGGGAATGGTCCCGCCTAGATGGCGGTAATCTGCCGAGGCAAGCCCATATCTGTCAACATCAATCGCAAGTGGCGCGGCGGGGCGTAAAATAAGAAAGTGATTTCAACTGCTTGGGTGGGAACTTCTTCCATACAAGATTGTGCAAAACCCAACGGAAACCAGCGAAATCGAAGCAGATAAAAGCTGAAAAGGCGTCGCGCTTGTCAGGCGCCGGTAATGCACAGGGGGCTGCCCGGCGCGGTCAGCAGCAGCGCCAGCACGCCGGCCGCCGCCTGCATTGCCCCGGCCAACCGCCGTCCGGGCCGGCCGCGCATGCGGCTCGCCCGATAAAAAGCCAAAGTCGAGGCGATCACCGCCGGCAGGGTCCCCAGCCCGAAGGCTGCCATCAGCAGCACGCCATCGCCGACATTGCCGGTCAACAGCGATGAGAACGCGGCGGCATAGACCATGGCGCAGGGCGTAAGGCCCCAGATCATCCCGCTCACAAGGCCGGCCTCTGGCCCCGCGGCGCTAATCCCCGCCCGCAGCCGCGCCAGTTTGCCGGCGAGCGGCACGGCCAGCCGGTCCGCCGCGGCGAGGCTCGGCACCAGTCCTGCCGTACCGAGGCCGATCCACACCATCAGCCCGGCAGCAGCCCACTGCATCACTCCATGCACACCGGTAAAATTGACCTGCGCGTAAAGGCCGGCACCGACGAGGCCGAAGGCGAGGCCGAGCGCGGCGTAGGAGAAGATGCGTCCGACCTGCATTGCGGCCAGGCGGATGACCAACTGTGCCGGCCGCTCTTGCCGGTCGCCGAACAGCAAGAGCGAGCAGCCGATGGGGCCGCACATGCCGGCGCAATGCAGGCTGGAGCCCAGGCCCAGCATCAATCCCCAAACAAAAGCTGCCGGCAGCATGACCTTATCCTCGTCAGAAACACTTTGCGCGTAGCGACTTTACCATTCATTGATCTAGGTCAAGGATTACCCCCCAAACCTCCCCCTATCCCTCCTCTGAACGGCAAGCCATTTCAGATTGGGGATTCCGGTGAGATATACGGGTTGGGCTATAGGCCTCGGGGCTGGAACTTTGGGCGCGGTCGCGCTCGCGGGATTGGCGGTCGATGACCCCTTCCGCATCCATATGGGTATTTTGAGTCTGGTGCTCGGCATTGCGACGCTGATTGCGCTGCGCCTGCCGCAGCCAGCGGCGTCCGACGACGCCGGCTACATGGATGGGCCGATTCGGATCGGCACCATCCTGACGGTCTTCTGGGGTGTCATCGGCTTCACGGTCGGCCTGCTGATCGCGCTGCAACTCGCCTATCCCGACCTCAATTTCGCGCCGTGGTTCAATTTCGGCCGCATACGCCCGCTGCACACCTCCGCGGTGATCTTTGCCTTTGGCGGCACGGCCCTGATGACCACGAGCTTTTACGTCGTGCAGCGCACCTGCCGGGCGCGGCTGTTCGGCGGCGATCTCGTCTGGTTCGTCTTCTGGGGCTATCAGCTCTTCATTCTGCTCGCCGCCACCGGCTATCTTCTGGGCATCACCCAGAGCCGCGAATATGCCGAGCCCGAATGGTATGTCGATATCTGGCTGACCATTGTCTGGGTCGCCTATCTCATCGTGTTCCTGGGCACGCTGCTCAAGCGCAAGGAACCCCATATCTACGTCGCCAACTGGTTCTATCTGGCCTTCATCGTCACCATCGCCATGCTGCATGTGGTGAACAACCTGGCCGTGCCGGTGTCGCCCTTCGGGTCGCGCAGCTATGCGCTGTTCTCGGGCGTGCAGGATGCGCTGACCCAATGGTGGTACGGCCACAACGCCGTTGGTTTCTTCCTCACCGCCGGGTTCCTGGGCATGATGTACTACTACATGCCCAAGCAGGCCGAGCGTCCGGTCTACTCCTATCGCCTGTCGATCATCCACTTCTGGGCGATCATCTTCCTCTATATCTGGGCCGGTCCGCACCACCTGCACTACACCGCTCTGCCCGATTGGGCGCAGACCCTGGGCATGGTGTTCTCGATCATGCTGTGGATGCCCAGCTGGGGCGGCATGATCAACGGCCTGATGACGCTGTCGGGCGCGTGGGACAAGCTGCGCACCGATCCCGGCCTGCGCTTCTCGGTGACGGCGGTGGCGTT
>JAHCJW010000173.1 GCA_026126125.1 Devosia sp. | reverse complement strand
CGCGGGCGATGGGCGCCTCGTCGGCGTCGATCATGTTCAAGCACATCCTGCCGAACGCGCTGGTGGCCACGATCTCGTTCATGCCGTTCATCACCTCGGGCAGCATCGGCTCGCTCACCGCGCTCGACTATCTCGGCTTCGGCCTGCCGCCCGGTTCGGCTTCGCTCGGCGAACTCGCGAAGCAGGGCAAGGAGTTCGCGACGATCGCGCCGTGGATCGGCGTCACAGCCTTCTTCATCGTCGCCATCATGCTCTCGTTGCTGGTGTTCATCGGCGAGGCGGTGCGTGACGCCTTCGATCCGCGAAAGACCTTTGCATGAGCGCCCCCCTGCTGAGCGTCCGCGATCTTGCCATTCGCTTTGGTGCGACCGAGGCGGTGCGAACCATCAGCTTTGACATCGCGCCGGGCGAAACGCTGGCGCTGGTCGGCGAAAGCGGCTCGGGCAAATCGGTCTCGGCCCTGTCGGTGCTGCGCCTGCTGCCCAAAAGCGCGACCATTTCCGGCTCCATCGCCTTCGAGGGCACCAATCTGGCCACGGCCGGCGAGGAGGCGTTGCGCGGCGTGCGCGGCAACCGCATCGGCATGATCTTTCAGGAGCCGATGAGTTCGCTCAACCCGGTGCACACCATCGGCAAGCAGATCGGCGAAGTGCTGGCGGTGCATCAGGGCCTGCGCCAGAGCGCGGCGCGCCGGCGCACGCTGGAGCTGTTGACCGATGTCGGCATTCCCGACCCCGAAAGCCGGCTCGACGACTATCCGCACCAGCTCTCCGGCGGCCAGCGCCAACGGGTGATGATCGCCATGGCTCTGGCCAATGACCCCAAACTGCTGATCGCGGACGAACCGACCACGGCGCTCGACGTGACCGTGCAGGCGCAGATCCTTGCGCTGCTCAAGTCCTTGCAGCGCCGGAACGGCATGGCCATGCTGTTCATCACCCACGACCTTTCCATCGTGCGCAAGATTGCCGATCGTGTCTGCGTGATGACCAGGGGCGAGATCGTCGAAAGCGGCCAGGTGGCCGAGATTTTCACGGCGCCCCGGCATGCCTATACCAGACAATTGCTCGCCGCCGCGCCCGGGGGCACGCCCAATCGCCCCGATGAGACCGCCGAGACGGTGGTATCGGCGCGCGGCCTCAAGGTCTGGTTCTCGATCAAGCGCGGCCTGTTGCGCCGCACCATCGGCCATATCAAGGCGGTCGACGGCATCGATCTCGATATCGCCCGCGGCGAGACGCTGGGCGTGGTCGGGGAAAGCGGCTCGGGAAAGTCGACGCTGGGCTATGCCCTCCTCCGCCTGATCCCATCGCAAGGCCGCGTCGTGGTGCTGGGGGAAAGCCTTTCCGGGCGCTCGGGCCGGGCCATGCGACCGCTGCGCCGGCAGATGCAGATCGTGTTCCAGGACCCGTTCGGTTCGCTCAGCCCGCGCCTGTCGGTGCGTGAAATCGTCGAGGAAGGGCTGGGCGTGCATATGCCCAGGCTGACACGCGAAGAGCGCGCGCAGAAGGTGATCGCCGCGCTCGAGGAAGTCGGGCTCGACCCGACGACCGCCGACCGCTATCCGCATGAATTTTCCGGCGGCCAGCGCCAGCGCATCGCCATCGCCCGCGCCCTGGTGCTGGAGCCGGGCTTTCTGGTGCTGGACGAGCCGACCTCGGCGCTCGACGTGTCGATCCAGGCGCAGGTGATCGACCTGTTGCGCTCAATCCAGCAGCGGCGCGGGCTGACCTATCTGTTCATCAGCCACGACCTGCGGGTGGTCAAGGCCCTCGCCCACCGCCTCGTGGTCATGCGCCACGGCCGCATCGTGGAGGCGGGGCTTGCCGCCGCCATCTTCGCCGCGCCGCAACAGGCCTATACGCGACAACTCATCGCCGCAGCCTTCGACATTGACGCCAAGACCGATTACGCTTCAGAGCAAATCAACGGAGCAAAACCATGAAGTTCTCCGCTTTCCTCGCCGCCGGCCTCCTCGCGCTCGGCCTTGCCGCGCCCGCGCTGGCACAGACGCCGACCGGGGTCTGGGTGCATGCCGACTCGCTGACCGAGGCGCCGAAATATCCTCAAGGTTTTGCCCATTTCGACTATGTGAACCCCGATGCGCCCAAGGGCGGCACGGTGCGCCTGGGCACGCGCGGCGGCTTTGACACCTTCAACCCCATCCTGCCCAAGGGGACGCCAGCGGCCGGGCTCGGGCTGATCTATGAAACGCTGCTGACCCCTTCGCTCGATGAGGTGAACACCTCCTACGGTCTGTTGGCCGACGCGATGAAAGTGGCCGACGACTATGGCGCGGTGACCTTCCGCATGAACCCCGATGCGCGCTGGCACGACGGCCAGCCGGTGACGGCGGAGGACGTGGTATGGTCGTTTGAAAAGCTGATCGAGCTCAGCCCCACCTCGACGCAATATTACGCCAATGTCACGAGCGTCCAGGTGAGCGCGCCGGGCGAGGTGACCTTCACCTTCGACATGACCGGCAACCGCGAATTGCCCCATATTCTGGGCCAGATAACCGTTATGCCCCAGCATTGGTGGGAAGGCACCGACGCGGCGGGCAAGCCGCGCAATATCGGCGAGTCGACGCTTGAGGCCCCGCTCGGCTCCGGCCCCTATCAACTTCAGGGCTTCGAGGCGGGTCGCACCATCACCTATGCGCGGGTCGAGGATTATTGGGCCAAGGACCACCCGACCCAGATCGGCGCCAATAATTTCGACGCCCTGAGCTATGAATATTTCCTCGACGAGGCGGTGTGGTTCGAGGCGTTCAAGGGCGATCAGTTCGACTGGTGGAGCGAATATACCGCCCGCCGCTGGGCCACCGGCTTCGACTTCCCGGCCGTCGCCGAAGGCCGCGTGGTGCGCGAGGAATTCCACGAAGACTATAATGGGCGCGGCGACATGACCGCCTTCATTCCCAATCAGCGGCGAGAGAAGTTCCAGGATCAGCGCGTGCGCCGGGCGCTCAACCACGCCTTTGATTTCGAGGAACTCAACGCCACGTTGTTCTATAATCAATATGACCGCATCGACAGCTACTTCTTCGGCCTGCCCTTCGCCGCCAAGGGCCTGCCCGAAGGCGACGCCTTGGCGGTTCTCGAGAGCGTCCGCGATCTCGTGCCGGAAAAAGTCTTCACCGAGGCCTATGCCAATCCGGTCAATGGCGACCCGACAAGGCTGCGCGAAAATCTGCGCACCGCGCTCAACCTGCTGACCGAGGCCGGCTACAGGCTGGACGGCACGCGCCTTGTCGATGCCGGCGGCACCCAGCTCGGTATCGAGCTTCTGATGCACCAGCCCACGCTCGAACCCATCGCCGCCAATCTGCAGCGCAATCTGGCCCAGATCGGCGTCGATCTGCAGATCCGCATGGTCGATACGCCGCAATATATCAACCGGCTGCGCAGCTTCGACTATGACATGATCTATGCGGGCTGGGCGCAATCCTTCTCGCCGGGCAATGAGCAGCGCTATTTCTTCGGCTCGGGCAGTGTCGACGATGAGGGCTCGCGCAATTATGCCGGCATCGCCGATCGTGGCATCGACGCGCTGATCGACCAGCTCATCGCCGCCAAGGACCGCGAGACGCAATTGGCGGTGACCGAAGCGCTCGACCGCGCGTTGCTGGCCCATGACTATGTCGTGCCCGGCTATGCGCTGCGCTATTCGCGCATCGCCCGCTGGGACCGCTTCAGCCGCCCCCAAGCCCTGCCGCAATTCTCCAACGGCTTCCCCACCATCTGGTGGTGGGACGAAGCGAAAGCGGCCAGGACCGGCGGCGCCGGACAATAAGACAAAGGGCGGCTCGTGGGGGCCGCCCTGTTCATTTCGGCTTGCGGGCGACCAGATCTACCAGTGCCGACAGGCCGCTATGCCCGCTGCCTTCGTCGATCTCGGCGTCATAGGCGCGCAGCTCGACAATATCGAGGCTGCCAAAATGCTCGCGCAACAGCTCCTCGGTATAGAGGTTTTCGAGGATGCGCGGTCCGCCGGTCTTGTACTCGATCTGCTTGGGCCCATAGCCTTCGAGCAGCAACAGGCCACCGGGCGCCAGCGCCTTGATCATGCCGGAAAAAATCGCCTTGCGCAGCGGCGGCGAGGCAAACTGGAAGAAGATGCCCACCACCACGTCAAAGCTGGCATCGGGCCAGGCATAATCGGCGATATCGGCCAATTGCATATCGAGCACGACGCCGCGCTTTTCGGCCAGCTTGCGCGCCTTGTCCAATCCGACCGGCGAGGCATCCATGGAGGTGACGGCCAGCCCCTGCTCGGCCAGCCAGACCCCGTTGCGCCCCTCGCCATCGGCGATGGACAGCGCCGTCCGATAGCCTTTCAGCCGATCCGACTGGCGGGCCAGGAAGGCGTTGGGCGCCTCGCCGAAAACATAGTCGGGCTGACTGAAGCGTTCGTCCCAGAAACTCATCTCGACCAGCCCTCAATAATCGCGCTCGAAGAACACCCCGAGGCTCGAATTGCCATTCTGGTCGGCGGCGCCCTTGACCGTCAAGTCATCGGTGACGTCGAGATTGATCGTCACCTTGCTCTGCCCATTGGCGCCGGCGGTGACGCCCAGATAGATGTTTTCCTGCAGATAGGTGCCCGCCTCCACCCCGACATTGCCCTGGGCGTCGGTGACGACATCGAGATCGGCAAGCCCCGCCGCGCCGCGCAGGCTGTCGACCAGGCCGCCCCCGCCGCCGCCGACCAGTTCACCGGCCGCCGCCGCCAGTTGCGCCAGTTGCAGCGGCGACAGCTCGCCCATCGAGCGCTTGAAGATCAGGCGCGCCAGCACCTCGTCCTCTGGCAGTTGCGGATTGGAGCTGAAGCCGATCTGCAGCGCCGAAACGCGGCCCGAGACGGTGACGATGACGGTGATGTCGCCGCTTTCGGTCAGCGCCACGAAGTCGAGCTGCGGGTCGAGGTCGCCGACCAGCGTGACGGTGCCGCGCTCGAAGGTGATGCGCTGGCCAAGGATCGAAAGCCGGCCGCGATTGAGCGAGAAGGCACCGACCGGTTGGATATTGGCGAGCGGGCCGGTCAGGCGCACCGAGCCGCCCACTTCCGCATCGAGCCCGCGGCCGCGAATGAAGATCTGGTTGGGTGCGTTCAGGGTGATGTCGAGCAACATGCCCGGCGAGCGCGTCTGCGGCACCGGGGCGCCATTGGTGGTGATCTTGGCGCGGTCGAGCGTCTGCTGCACGGCAGGCGGGGCCGCGCGGTGTTGCACATCGATCAATTGCGCCCCGCCGCCAAAGCCTTCCGGCACGGTGATATTGGCCTGCTCGACCTGCACAGTGCCGGCCAGAAGCGGCGTGCCGGTGAGATTGCCGGTCAGCGCCAGCCCGCCCGACACGGTGGCGACGAACAACTCACCATCGGCATAGCGGGCCGAATTGACATTGAGGCTGAGATTGGCCGGGAAGGCACCGGTGAGCCCGACCGTTCCCGAAACCGAGGCGCTGCCACCGGTGGCCAGATTGGCGGACAGCGTTTCGATGGTCGCGGTGGTGCCCGACAGATTGGCCCGCCCGGCGATATTGGTCAGCCGGAGATTGAGTTCGGGATCGACATAGCCCGCGCCTTCGGTCGAGACAGTGCCGCCGAACTGCGGATCAGCGAGGCTGCCCGAGGCCTGGGCGTTGAAGCTGGCCGTGCCCGAGAGCTGGCCGCCGCGATCGAGCAGGAACTGATTGGCCAGCGCCAGCGGCGCCGAGCCGGTGAGGCTCACGGCAAGGCCGCCGCCCGCGAGCGGCACACGGCCCGAACCGGTGACAGAAAGCCCGCCCGCGCCATTGACGCTGAGCGCGTCGAGACTGACGGCGTTGCCGGCATAGGTGCCGCGCAGATTGGCGCTGAGCGGGGCAATGCCATAGGGCGCGATGGCGGTGGCATTGATGCCGGCGCCACGGGCTTCGAAAGCCACGCGCGGATCGGCGGCGGCGCCGGTGATCGTCGCGCGCCCATCGAGCGTGCCGGCCAGCCCCAGGCTGGGCATGATCGCATTGGCGATGGACAGCGGCAGCGCCGCGATATCGACAGAAAGATTGAGGGCATTGCCGGCGCTGCCGCTGGCGGTGATGCTGCCCGAGCCGACAGCGAAGCGCACCGCGTCGAGCACGACGCTGTCGCCCTGAACCAGTATGGCGGTGGGATTGGCCAGGCGCGCCGCCAGCGATCCCTGCACCAGATTGGCGTGATCGAGCGCCAGACGATAGCCGCCGCTCATCGGGCTCAGCGCCCCGCCGACCGCGACGCCGGTGCCGGTGGCCAGCGCCGCATTGGCATCGAAACGGGTGGTGTCGCCGCTCTGGCTGGCGCGGGCGGTAAGCGTGTTGATCGTCGTGCCGGCGGCGGCGATGGTCCGCGCCTCGATGGTGCCGTCGATGACGGGAACGCCGAACAGATCGCCGACGGTGGCGGCGATGTCGGCGCGGCCGATGGCGATGTCGTTGAGACGCAGATTGGCGACATTGGCGGCCACCGTCGCCGCCTGTTCGCCATCGCGGGGCGCAAGCTCGATCCGGCCATTGACCGCCCCGGCAGCATCCTGCAGCAGCAGGGCGGCGGCCAGCGCCACATCGGGCGCCGCCACATCGATGCGGCCGGTGATGAGTTCGGTGTCGACCGCGCGGGCCAATTCGCCGCTGATGCGCGTGCCGGCGACCTCGAAGCCGATACCGGTCAGCGCCTGACGCACCGCGTCGAGCGCCACCTGGGTGGTGAGCCTTGCCTGATGGCCATCGAGCATGGCCGTGCCATCGATCGCGCCGCTAATCCGGCCGCCCAGCAGGTCGAGATCGAGCCCCAGCGTCGCATCGCGCAGGCTGCGGCCAGCCAGCGTACCATTGGCCACCTCGGCGTCGAGCGCCAGGGCAATCGGGGCTTCCGGCGCGGCGGAGCGGGCGGTGCCCTTGACGACGAGCGCGCCGCTGGCCGCGTCCGACACCAGCGCCAGATCGACGAGGTCGAGCCGTACGGCAAAATCGGCGGTGTCGCTGGCATAGGTGCCATCGGC
>JAHCJW010000172.1 GCA_026126125.1 Devosia sp. | reverse complement strand
CAAATCATCGACGAAAACAACGAATTTCATGCGCCGGACAGCTCTGCGCCGCCGTACGGCACAACAGCTCCCGCTGATGTTTCCGCGGCCGGGCTGTCGGCCGGCCTCCCCTCCCCTGCTCCCGAGTCCAACGGCAGCCTGCCCGCGCATCTGCAGGATCTGACCGAGCGCGCCCGCGGCTATGTCGCGGCCGCCAGTTCGGCCAATACGCGGCGGGCCTATGCAGCGGATTGGAAGCATTTTACCGCCTGGTGCCGGCGGCAGAATCTTTCTCCCCTCCCCCCGAACCCGCAGGTCGTCGCGCTCTACATCACAGCCTGTGCCAGTGGCACCGCCTCCGGCAGTGCTGCTGGCATCACGAGACGTGACGGGAAACCCGACTGTGTTGCGACCATCGAGCGGCGCCTCGCCGCCCTCGGTTGGAACTATGCCCAGCGCGGTGAGCAAAAACTCGATCGAAAGGACCGGGCGATCGCCACCGTCATGGCCGGCATCCGCAATCGTCATGCCGCCCCGCCCCGGCAGAAGGAAGCCATCCTGCCGGAAGACCTTATCGCGATGTTGGAGACGCTTGACCGCGGCTCGCTACGCGGCCTGCGCGACCGGGCCATGCTGCTCGTCGGTTTCGCCGGCGGCCTGCGCCGTTCGGAGATCACCGGCCTCGACCTCGGTCGCGACCAGACGGACGACGGGCGCGGCTGGGTCGAGATATTCGACAAGGGCGCATTGTTGACGCTGCGCGGCAAGACCGGCTGGCGCGAGGTCGAGATCGGTCGTGGTTCCTCCGTCGCCACCTGCCCTGTCGCCGCGCTGGAGGTCTGGATCAAGTTCGCCAAACTCGCCAAAGGCCCCCTCTTCCGCCGCGTGACGAGCAAGGGAAAGGACGTTGGACCGGAGCGGCTGAACGACCAGGAGGTAGCGCGTCTCGTCAAGAAGACGGCGCTTGCCGCCGGCGTGCGCGGCGATCTTTCCAAGGCAGAGCGTGGGCAAAAATTCGCCGGCCATTCGCTGCGCGCCGGCCTCGCCTCCTCCGCCGAGGTCGATGAGCGCCATGTGCAAAAGCAGCTCGGCCATGCCTCGGCGGAGATGACCCGGCGCTATCAGAGGCGGCGTGATCGTTTCCGTGTGAACCTGACAAAGGCTGCGGGACTGTGAGGGTACGTGTCGGAGTGCCGTAAAGCTAAAGCCGAAGGCCGCCCTCACCTGCCCCGATCTGATCTGATCTTGCAACCGGGATCAGCCGGTCAGATCGGGGCTGGTCGGCGTTCCGTGTAGTGGCCTTGCCGACATTTTAACTTCGCAAACCGTCGGACATTCCAACTCTCCCGCCACAGCTGCCCGCAACGAGAGGATCAATCTAAACGTCGCTTGATCGCTAGTGCTCTGAATGCAGCAGCGTTTTATGCAGCGGACTTCTTGCCGCCAACATGAAAGGAAATGTGTCGGCGCTGTTCGATCATGTCGCGACGGCGCAATCATGAAAAAACCCGTAAAACTCCGCGCGAGACAGCGCCTTTTCATCCATTTTGCAGTGCGGCAGACGTTGGTGAGATCGTATCGTGGTCAATCGGTATAGAGTTGCCATCCTCCCCTGCCGCGTCAGAAGTCCCATGGAGATATGAGATCGAGTCCTGCTGTCTCGAAGTCGGTCAGATTGCGCGTGGCTAGGCGGCCGCCGTTTATCCGGGCGATCGCTGCAATCATCCCATCGGGCGCTGACATTCCTCGTCCTTGGCGAGCAGCACTTTCCATGATTTCCCCGTAGGCAAGAGCGGCGCTTTCGGTCAGACCGAATATCCGATCGGCAAACCGGCGACGCCAGTCCTGCAACCCCTGTTCCAGCCGGTCGGCGCGCTAGTCCGGCCTTATTTTCTGGATGCCAAAGGCGATCTCGGCAATCGCCACCGTCGGCAGCGCCAGTTCGGCATCGTGACGAACCAGCCACGCGATCACCGCCTCGTCGGGGACCTTCTTCAGACTCTCGGAAACGACATTGGTATCGAGGAAGATCAAAGCTCGACGCCCCGGTGCGGATGACGGTTTTCGTCGACGACGGCTTCCAGGTCGATGTCGGTACCATATTAAGGCACCCACAGAGCTGACACATGCCGCGTGAACCTGCAGGATCGCTGAACGCTTCAGGCGTGCATGGCGCATCACCCCTCCCTCGTTTCCATTCACCATCGAAACGACTATGAATGTCACTAGACGAATAGAGAGAGCGACATGTTCAAAGCCGTCCTGTCCGCAACGATGCTTTTGACGATGACCGCTGGCTGGGCGCCTGCTCATGCGGGCGGTCCCGACGAGGTTGTTACCGGCCTCTATGCCGGGCACCCTTGGACGGATCTGCCTCCGGGCGGTCATCTTCCCTGGCATGTGGACCCAGCCATTGCCTGGGAGCGTGGCGCGGCGGATGCCGGAAAGGCGTTCCTTGTCGGGCCGGTCACGCAACCGGAAAAGGTTGACACGGAAATCGTGGCTTCCGGTGAGTATGAGGCCAGGGTACGCGCTGTAATTTCCGGCAAGGACGGGGCCACCTACATTCTCAACTTCGGCATGATCGGTGACGACGATGAGGATGACAGATGGCGTATCATGGAGGTGTTTACCGATGACGGCAGATATCTCTCCGAGGTGCTTGCAAATAAATAGCCCCCGATCGATCCTCTCACCGGCCGCACGGCCACCGCAAATCGGCAGGCGACCGGCGGATTATCGTTTCGGTTGAGGCTATGAAATAAAACCCGATCCAGGCCCGTTCCCCCTTCGGCGGCAGCATCGAGCTTCAGCCCATTTTTCAGCCCGGGGGTAGTCAATGCGTCTCAAGAATGCCTGCAGCGCCGCATTGGTTTATGCGGTTTATGCGGTTTATGTGGCCTCGTCAGCGCGCGCGGACACGGCGGCAGACCTCGCTGCCTGCGCCGACGAGCGGGTCAAGACGGCGATGCTGCCGATCGAGCAACTGGCCGATGCGGAGATCTCCTGCACCCGCGTGCTGGAGGATACGACGAGCGATCCGGACAGGCAGAAGGCTGCATTTTTCCGCGGGCTCATGCGCTTTCTGCAGGTGATGCAGGCGGGCATGGCGCTCGATGCGAATGCCGACGGTTCGATGCAGGAATACAAACTGCCGACACAGAAGGACGTCGCCGCCGCCCTCACCGATGTCCAGACGGCGATCGACCTGGAGGGGCCGCTGAAGGGCGAGGCCCTCGCTTTGCGCGTCACGATAAACCAGACCATCGGGCAGCCGGATGGTGTCGTCGGCGACATCGAGGCGGCGATGCTTGCAGCGCCCGCGGACGCGACGCCATTTGTGCAGAGAGCGCTGGAGGCCGAACGTCGGGGTGATCTGGCTGCAGCGCTCGCCGACCTCGATCAGGCGCTCGAAAACGACGCACAGTCCGGTCCGGCGCTGATTGCCCGTGGTCTTCTGCTGCGCCGGGTAGGGCATCTGGCGAAAGCGCTCGAGGATTTGACAAAGGCGATCGCGCTGGGGCCGCCTTTCCAGCGACTTGCGCTCATTCAGAAATCGGAAATCGAATCCCGCACGGGCGATCTGCGGGCCTCGTTCGACGACATGCTGTCAGCCGCTCGAGAAACCGGCGACATGTCCGCCGAGGATGCCCACGCGATGAACATGGACCTGATGATCCGTGCGGGCGATCTGGCTCTCGACAGCCTGAAGGACCCCGCTGCTGCCGAAGGCCTTTACAACGAAGCGGCAAAGCTTTCGCCCGGCGACTGGCGCTGGCAGCTCGGGCTTGGACGCGCGGCCGAAGCGCGTGGGCAAAAGGAAAAGGCCATCGAGATTTACAACCGCATCCTCGATGGAACCCATTCGGTCCCGAACCTGCTGGAGCGGAACGATGCCGCCTGGCACCTGACGCGGTTGACGCAGCCGGTCCTGCAACGGCGCGCCGGAGAATTCACGCCCGGCTTCGAGTTCGGTATCGTGCCCGAAAATCCGTCGCCCGACGGATTGAAGCGGCTCGCCTTCACCATTGGTTCCGGAAACTATACCGAGCTGTCCAGCCTGCCCAATGCCCGGCGTGACGCCGCGATCATCGCAAACCGGCTGGCCGATATGGGATTTGACGCGATCGAGATCGCCGAGGACATCGATAGCAAGAATCTGATCAACCTGCCCGCCTACATCGGCGAGCGCGCGCGGGATGCGGATATCGTGGTCGTGTTCTATGCTGGCCATGGTGTCGAAACAGGTGGCGTCAATTATCTCGTGCCTGTTGATGCTGCCATCGGAAACGAAACGGATCTGAAAACGACGGCGCTGGCGCTGCAGGACCTGACGGCGGCGGCAAGCAAGGCGCGCCGGGGCGCGCTCGTCATCATCGATGCCTGCCGCGACAATCCGTTTATCGAGGCGAAGGCGGTCGCGTCATCGCGCGGCCTTGCCCGTGTATCTGCGGATCCGGTGCCCGAACGCATGCCCATGGGCCTTACCGTCTCTCCCACGCCCGCGGCCAACAATGTGGTCCTCCATTCCACCCAGCCCGGAAAAACGGCGGCCGACGGCAGCGGGCTGGATAGCCCGTTCGTGATTGCCCTCCTTCAGACCCTTTCGACGCCAGGCCTGACAATGGACGAGGTGGTACGGGAAACAACGGCGCGCGTATCAGATCTGACCGACGGCAGGCAGATCCCCACAGCCTATGGCGATGCTTCCGCCATCCGGATCCTGCCGGGCGGCGCACAGCAGTAAGTTCCCGCCATTGTCTTGCGGACCGCATCCGGATGAAGCGGCTGGAAGCTGGAAAGGGGAGCGCCGCCGCCTATTCGTCGCTCGATGTTCGAACCGCCGAGATGGCCGCGTCGAACATCATGGCGGAGCCGACATGCCATGCGGTGAAAGGAAGCCCCATTCTGCCTTGCACCGTCACCTCCTTCCCGACGGCATCACTCCAGCGCGCGGTCTCGTCGTCCTTTGGCGCCAGATGGATATCGCGAAGCACGACATCCGCACGATCCCCCTCCAAGTCCTCTATGGAAACACATTGCCCATCCTCGACGAAGACGACAAAGGCCCTGATAGGCGTCCCGTCTGGATGCGTGCTTTCGACGATGCGCAACTGTCCCTTAATCGTCGACGGCGGGGCAAGGCACTCATTCGCATAGACCGGTGCCAAGCCCGCCAGCAGCGCACCACCGAGATATGCTATCCTCAAAAACATCCTGCCTCCCGATGCCGCCCCGTCAGAGGGCCCATGCTTGGCGCTTCTTGCGCAAGCGCCCCCGTATTACCCGGTCTTTCGATAGGTGAAGGGCCATACCGGTGCTCCGTCATCCTCCGGCAACTCACCCATCGCCGCCGGATTGCAAGCACCGATAGATGTCAACGCACCGTCAACGCTCCTCTGGAACGGGTGCACTATTACGCCGAGATCTATGCGGTAGATTTCGTTCTGCTCCGCATGACGGGCCAGAAAGACGTTCGCGGCGGCCTGCTGCACATCCAGCTTTCCGGTGTAGGTAATGAACCTGTCGCCGCCTTCCGCATGCTCCTGCAGCTCTCCGGTCCTGGTATCGATCCAGAAAAGCACCGGGTTTCCCAGTTCCTTGTCGGCGGCGGATATCGTCAGGGGGCCGGACGTGCCGATTGTTTCCGCGACGGCGACAGGAGCGCAAAGCAATATCTCTGCGTGAGCAGGCAAGGCGAGGAGAAAACCGATCACGACTATCACGCGAAGAACACACGGCATCATGGACCTCTACCAATTCCCCATGCCCGCAGTTTATCAGGAATCAGCACAGCAGCAATGGTTCTGCCGATATATGCTTCACCAAACAATCTACAACGCCACATCCTGCCAGCAACCTGGCATTATCGGACATCTTTCTCATTATGGGTGAAATGGCCCAAATCATCGAGCAAAACACCGAAAATCACGTCGAGAAGACCTCAGCGCCGTCTCTCAGTACGGTGACCAGGCATGATGTTTCCACGCCGGAGGTGTTGGGTGACAGCGCCCTCCCCTCCCCTACTGATCAGGATCAGACGCCAGCGCATCTTACCAGCCTCGCCGATCGCGCCCGGGGATACGTTGAAGCCGCGAGTTCTGCGAATACCCGCAAAGCCTACGCCGCAGACTGGAAGCACTTTTCGGCGTGGTGCCGGCGGTCAAACCTGGCTCCTCTTCCTCCGCATCCTCAAACCATCGGGCTCTATATCACTGCCTGCGCTTCCGGCACGGCTGAACGGGGTGCAAAAGCGAACTCAGTCTCGACCATCGAACGCCGCCTCTCCTCCCTATCCTGGAACTATGCCCAGCGCGGACTCGTGCTTGACCGAAAAGACCGGCATATCGCCACCGTGATGGCCGGCATCCGCAACAGCCACGCCAAGCCACCGGTCCAGAAGGAAGCGGTCATGGCTGAAGACATCATCGCCATGGTCGAGACGCTCGATCGCAGCTCTCTGCGCGGCCTGCGGGATCGGGCTATGTTGCTCGTCGGCTTTGCTGGCGGTCTTCGGCGTTCAGAGATCGTTGGCCTTGATTTGAAGGCCAACCAGACCGAAGACGGCCGCGGCTGGATCGAAATTCTCGACAAGGGCATGCTTATTACCCTGCGCGGTAAAACCGGATGGCGAGAGGTCGAGGTCGGCCGCGGCTCAGCCGATGCGACCTGCCCGGTTGCCGCAATCGAGACCTGGATCCAGTTCGCCAAGCTGGCTCATGGCCCCCTGTTTCGTCGGGTGACGGGGCAAGGAAAAGCTGTCGGGTCAGAGCGGCTGAACGACAAGGAGGTTGCTCGGCTTGTAAAAAGGGCCGCGATGGCGGCAGGCGTTCGCGGCGATCTCAGCGAGATCGAGCGCGTCTTCAAGTTCTCCGGACATTCGCTGAGAGCGGGCCTCGCCTCCTCGGCCGAGGTCGATGAACGCTATGTCCAGAAGCAGCTGGGGCACGCGTCAGCAGAGATGACTCGCCGGTACCAGCGAAGGCGCGACCGCTTCCGGGTAAATCTGACCAAGGCATCCGGACTTTAGCTGTCCCCTCCCCTTTCCC
>JAHCJW010000171.1 GCA_026126125.1 Devosia sp. | reverse complement strand
CTCGAGATCGACGAACTCGACCCCAGGAAATTCATCGACGCCGTCTCCCCGCTCTGGCCGACCTTTGGCGGCATCAATCTCGAGGATATCCGCGCCCCGGATTGTTTCGAGATCGAGGAAGCCCTGCGCGAGCGCATGCCGATCCCGGTTTTCCACGACGACCAGCACGGCACCGCCATCATCGTGGGTGCCGCGGTGCTCAACGGGCTCGAACTGGCCGGCAAGCGCATCGAGGAGGCCAAGATCTGCACCTCCGGGGCAGGGGCCGCGGCCATCGCCTGCCTCAATGTGCTGGTCGCGCTCGGCGCCAGACATGAAAATATCTGGGTCGCCGACAAGGACGGCCTCGTCACCCACAAGCGCAACGACATCAACGACAAGTGGCGCGGCCAGTTCCGCCGCACCAGCGACGCGACGACGCTGGCCGAAGTCATCGAAGGCGCCGACGTCTTTCTCGGCCTCTCGGCGGCGGGCGCCCTCAAGCCCGAAATGCTGGCCAAGATGGCGAAGAAGCCGCTGATCCTGGCGCTCGCCAATCCGCACCCCGAGATCATGCCGGAGCTGGCGAAGGAAATCCGGCCCGACGCCATGGTCTGCACCGGCCGCTCGGACTATCCCAACCAGGTCAACAACGTCCTGTGCTTCCCCTTCATTTTCCGCGGCGCGCTCGACGTGCACGCCACCACCATCAATGAAGAGATGAAGCTGGCCGCCGTCCGCGCCATCGCCAGGCTGGCGCATGAGCCGGGCCTCGAAGTGTCGCCATCGGGTGCGCCGGCCGTCTATGGGCCCGAGCACATCATTCCCAACCCCTTCGATCAGCGCCTGATCCTGCGCATCGCGCCGGCCGTCGCCCGCGCCGCCATCGAGTCAGGGGTGGCCAAGAAGCCGATTGCCGACTGGAACACCTATCACGACCGGCTGAACCGCTTCGTCTTCCGCTCTGGCCTCGTGATGAAGCCGATCATCGACAAGGCGCAGGGCAAGAACAAGCGCATCGCCTTTGCCGACGGCGAGGACGAGCGCGTGTTGCGCGCCGCCCAGGTATTGCTCGAAGACCGGATCGCCCGCCCGATCCTCATCGGCCGCCCGGCGGTCATCGAAGCGCGCATCGAGCGTTTCGGCTTGAGCATTCAGCCTGGCCGCGATTTCGAGGTGATCAACCCTGAAGACGATCCGCGCTACCGCGATTATGTCAGCCTGTTCCATTCGCTGGTCGGGCGCAATGGCGTGACCCCGGAAACGGCCCGCACCATCGTGCGCACCAATACCACGGTCATCGGCGCGCTGGCCGTCAAGCGCGGCGAAGCCGACGCGCTGATCTGTGGTCTGCAGGGCCGCTATATCAAGCATGTGCGCGACATCCGCTCGATCATCGGCCTGCAGGATGGGGTCAGCGATGTCTCCGCCCTGTCCATGCTGATCATGCCGCGCGGCGCCTTCTTCCTCACCGATACCTATGTGAACCAGAATCCGAGCGCCGACGAGCTGGTCGCCATCGCGCTGCAGGCCCGCGATCATCTCAAGCGCTTCAACATCGAAGCCAGGGCAGCGCTGCTCAGCTATTCCAATTTCGGCTCACGCGACGGCGACAGCGCCTTCAAGATGCGCGAGGCCTATGCCAAGCTCAAGGCGGCGGCTCCCGACATGATCCTCGAAGGCGAAATGCAGGGCGATCTGGCGCTCAACGAGGCGCTGCGCGAGCGCTATATTTCCGAGAGCGCCCTGCGCGGCGAGGCCAACCTGTTGATCTTCCCCGATCTGGACGCGGCCAATCTGTCGATGACCCTGCTCAAGGAAATGAACGACGCTCTCGCCGTTGGGCCGATCCTGATGGGCACGCGCTCGCCGGCCCATATCCTGGCGCCGTCCGTCACCAGCCGTGGCATCGTCAACATGGCCGCCATCGCCGCCAATGAGGCCGTGGGCGCGGAAGGGTGAGCGTCCGCACCGGCGGGCAAGAGGGGTTTCCTCAACAATGACGACGCAAAGCGTGGTGGGGTCGTGTGACCGCATCCCGCTTCTGCGTTGCGTTCCGCAGCTCGGCAATGCTAAATCGCGGCGCGTTTGTTTCACATTCGCTCCATTCGCTTCAGCTTTTTGTTTTTACGCATGTCTTTTTCCCGAAACCGGTTCCCACTTTCGGGAGACATGCTTTAAGTGTTGCCTTACATCATCTCCGGGATAGGCGAGGACATCCGATGAGCCAGATCGCTGTGTTCAGTGGAAGCGCCCATCCCGAGCTGGCGAGGGAAATCTGCGCCGATCTCGGCGTCCCCTTGCATCCGACGCGGATCAAGCGCTTTTCCAATGACTGTATCGAAGTGCAATTGCAGGCCAATTGCCGCGAGCAGGATGTGTTCCTGGTCCAGACCCTGAGCGAGCCGGTTCAGGAACATCTGATGGAATTGCTGCTGATGCTCGACGCGGCGCGCGGCGCCTCGGCGGCGCGGATCACCGCGGTCATTCCGCATTATTCCTATGCGCGATCCGACAAGAAGGACGCGCCGCGCATTTCCATCGGCGGACGGCTTGTCGCCGATCTGCTCAAGACCGCCGGCGCCGACCGCGTGCTGACCATGACGCTGCATTCCCCGCAGGTGCATGGCTTCTTCAGCGTTCCCGTCGATCATCTGCACGCCCTGCATGAACTGGCGGCGCATTTCCGCCGGCTCGACCTTTCCAACACGGTGGTGGTTTCGCCTGATCTGGGCAACGCCAAGACCGCCGCCGCCTTCGCCCGCAGCCTGGGCGTGCCGGTGGCCGCCGGCGCCAAGGAGCGCATCACCGATACCCAGGTGCGCATCTCGGCCATTATCGGCGAGGTGCGCGGCAAGGATGTCGTCATTCTCGATGACGAAATCGCCAGCGGCGGCTCCATTCTCGAATTGCTCAACCATCTGCGGGCCAATGGCGCGGGCACCATTCGCGTCGCCTGCACACATGGCATTTTCGCCGGCGAGGCCGTCTCCCGGCTCGCTGCCGAAGCCGACATCGCCGAGATCGTCTGCACCAACACCTTGCCCAATTCCGCCTTGCAGCCGCATGCCAAACTGACCGTTCTCTCGGTCGCTCCAGCGCTGGCCGAAGCCATGCGGCGCATCAATAGCGGGGAGTCGGTCAGCGCCCTGTTCGACGAAAACGCTGTGCAGGCCCGGGTCGCGGCCGAGTAGCGAAACCCCCCATTAAGCCTTTGTCAGGCATGATGGATCGAGCTTCAATCGGTCCCTTCATGCCCACTCGTCTCAAACGTCCCCCCTTCTGGCGTCCGCTGGCCCTGACGGTGACGCTGTTCGCCTTCCAGGGCTATCTCGGCTATTCCGCGATCACCGGGCAGTTCGGCATCGAGGGGCGCGATCAGATCCACGCCGACATCCAGGTGCTGATGGACCGTTCCGCTGCCTTGCAGGCCGAGATCGACGCCTACAAGCACCGCTCGACGCTGATGAATCCGCGCCATCTCGACCCCGATATCGTCACCGAACGGGCGCGCGCCTTGCTCAACATGGCGCATGCCAACGATGTCCTGATCATGGTCGACCCGGCGAGCGGTAAACCTATATCCGGTAAATTCCAGGAATTAATCGATGATGGGTTAATCTCGATTATTCAAGCCGAATCAACGCTTTAAATTCACCCAAGAGCGCTGAAACCAGTCATTTTATCGCTTTGGCGCTTGCGCTATAGTGCGCGGCGAGGCCAGACTGGCCAGCGGCATATTTCCAAATCACCCGGAGTGTAACATGGCGCGCAAAGCGACGGCCACCAAGGCCCAGACGCAGCCCAATGTCCCCCAGTTCTCCAATGAGCAGGATCTGGAGGCGTTCCGGGAGATGCTGCTGATCCGGCGGTTCGAGGAAAAGGCCGGCCAGATGTATGGCATGGGCCTGATCGGCGGCTTCTGCCATCTCTATATCGGTCAGGAAGCCGTGGTCACCGGCATCACCATGGCCTCTGAAAAGGGCAAGGACGCCCAGATCACCGGCTATCGCGACCACGGCCACATGCTGGTCATGGGCCTCGACCCCAAGGGCGTCATGGCCGAGCTGACCGGCCGCCAGGGCGGCTTGTCGAAAGGCAAGGGCGGCTCGATGCACATGTTCTCCAACGAGCACAAATTCTATGGCGGCAACGGCATTGTCGGTGCGCAGGTGTCGCTCGGCGCCGGCCTTGCCTTCGCCGCCAAATATCGTGGCGACGGTTCTGTCTCGCTGGCCTATTTCGGCGATGGCGCGGCCAATCAGGGCCAGGTCTACGAAACCTTCAACATGGCCAAGCTGTGGAAGCTGCCGGTCGTGTTCATCATCGAAAACAACAAATACGCCATGGGCACCTCGATCGAGCGCGCCGCGGCGACCACCGATTTCTCCATGCGCGGCGCCTCGTTCGACATTCCGGGCGAGCAGGTCGATGGCATGGATGTGCGCATGGTCTATGACGCCGCCCAGCGCGCCATCGAGCATGCCCGCTCGGGCAAGGGCCCGTTCATCCTCGAAATGCTGACCTATCGCTATCGCGGCCACTCCATGTCCGACCCGGCGAAATATCGCTCCAAGGACGAAGTGACCAAATACCGCCAGGAGCGCGACCCGATCGAGCAGGTCCGCGCGCGCCTTCTGGAAAACGGCGTCGTCACCGAGGACGACATCAAGAAAATCGAGACCGAAATCCGCGCCATCGTCACCGAAGCGGCCGATTTCGCCACCAACGATCCCGAGCCCGATGCGTCGGAACTCTGGACCGACATCACCATCGAGGCCTGAGAGACCTAAATGGGCTTTCTTCTCGCCGCCGTTACGCTGTTCGCGCTGCTGTCCGGGGCCGTTGCCGCCGGGCAGGCCGTGGCGATCACGCGTCAGGCGGCGGTCGATGGCCCGACCTGGCGGGATTGGCTGTTCGGCTGGTGGCGGTTCGATGCCATTGCCGCCCGCGCCGGTCTGGCCGGCGAAGAGCAGGCGGCAGCCTATAAGCGCTCGGTCATCGCCTGCGTCGTCTTCGTCGTCCTCGGTCTGATCCTCAGCGGCTGGGTGGTCAATCAGCGCCCCGCTGCCAGCCCCGCCGCCGTCTCTATTGCCCCGAACCATGATTGGCGGGTTCTGCCCGCCCGTTTCGCTGAACATTTTGAGCTTCGCCGTGTGGCCCCGATGCCCGGCGTAACCATGCTGGAGAGCTGATATGCCCCAAATCCTCATGCCCGCCCTGTCGCCGACCATGGAAGAGGGCAAGCTCGCCAAATGGCTGGTCAAGGTTGGCGACAGCGTCAAGTCCGGCGACGTGCTGGCCGAGATCGAAACCGACAAGGCGACGATGGAAGTCGAGTCGGTCGATGAGGGCGTCGTCAAGGAACTGCTGGTCGCCGAAGGCACCGAAGGCGTGAAGGTCAACACCCCCATCGCGCTGATCCTGGCCGATGGCGAAAGCGCCGGCGCCGCTCCCGTCGCCCAGACCGCGCCCGAGCCGGCCGAAGCCCCCCTCGTGCCGGCCGAGAAGGCTGCAGAGGCCGCTCCCTCCGCCGCTGCCGTGCCCGCCGCCCCTAAATTCGAAGCCCAGAACGATCCCGACCTGCCCGAAGGCGTCGAGATGGTCGAGATGACCGTGCGTCAGGCGCTCAACGAGGCGATGGCCGAGGAGCTTCGCCGCGACAAGGACGTCTTCATCATGGGTGAGGAGGTCGCCGAATATCAGGGCGCCTACAAGATCACCCAGGGCCTGTTGCAGGAATTCGGCCCCGAGCGCGTCATCGACACCCCGATCACCGAACACGGCTTTGCCGGCCTCGCCGTCGGCGCCGCTTTTGCCGGTCTGAAGCCCGTCGTCGAATTCATGACCTGGAACTTTGGCATGCAGGCCATCGACCAGATCATCAACTCCGCCGCCAAGCAGCTTTACATGTCCGGTGGCCAGGTCACCGCGCCGATGGTGTTCCGTGGCCCCAACGGCGCCGCCGCCCGCGTCGCCGCCCAGCACAGCCAGGATTTTTCCGCCTGGTACAGCCATGTGCCCGGCCTCACCGTCATCGCGCCCTATAGCGCCGCCGACGCCAAGGGCCTGCTCAAGGCCGCCATTCGCTCGCCCAATCCGGTCATCTTCCTCGAAAACGAAATCCTTTACGGCTCCACCGGCCTCGTGCCCAAGGTCGATGATTTCGTGCTGCCGATCGGCAAGGCGCGCATTGCCCGCAAGGGGGCCGATGTCACCATCGTCTCCTTCTCCATGGGCATGCGCTACGCCACCCAGGCCACAGAAAAGCTGGTCGCCGCCGGCGTCGATGTCGAGCTGATCGACCTGCGCACCCTGCGCCCGCTCGACAGCGACACCGTCATCGAATCGGTCAAGAAGACCGGCCGTCTGGTGACGGTGGAGGAAGGCTGGCCGCAGGGCGGCATCGGCGCCGAATTGTCGGCCCGCGTCATGGAACAGGCTTTCGACTATCTCGATGCGCCGGTGTTGCGCGTCACCGGCAAGGACGTTCCGATGCCCTATGCCGCCAATCTCGAAAAGCTGGCGCTGCCGAATGTCGGCGAAGTCGTCCAGGCGGTCAAAACCGTCTGCTACAAATAAGGGGAGGGCGCCGAAATGCCGATCAACATTACGATGCCCGCCCTTTCGCCCACCATGGAGGAGGGCAACCTCGCCAAGTGGCTGGTCAAGGAAGGCGACACCGTGAAATCCGGTGACGTCATCGCCGAGATCGAGACCGACAAGGCGACGATGGAGGTCGAAGCCGTCGACGAGGGCACGGTCGCCAAGATCGTCGTTCCCGCCGGCACGGAAGGCGTGAAGGTCAACAGCCTGATCGCCATCCTCGCCGCCGATGGCGAGGATGTGAGCGCCGCCGCTGCCGGCGGCGGCTCGGCGCCCAAGGCGGACGCCAAGCCCACCGAAGCCAAGCCGGACGAAGCCAAGGCCGAGGCGCCGAAGGACGCGGAAAAGCCGGCTGCTGCGGCCCCGGCTGCCACCGCATCCGCAGGCCCGGCTCCGGCCAAGGACGGCAACCGCGTGTTCTCCTCGCCGCTTGCCCGCCGTCTCGCCAAGGAG
>JAHCJW010000170.1 GCA_026126125.1 Devosia sp. | reverse complement strand
GGAACATCTCTGATGCCCAGATCGAGCAGATTTATCGCGATGGGTATTGGAACAAGATCAAGGGCGATGACCTGCCTTATGGTGTTGACTTTGCCGTCTTCGACTTCGCGGTGAATAGCGGTCCGGCCCGCGCGGCGATCTATCTCCAAAACATCGTCGGCTCTGCGCCAGACGGCAAGATCGGCACGCAGAGCATCGCGGCCGTCAATGCCTATTGCGCCAAGTTCGGTGCAGCCCAGCTGGTGAATGAGCTCTGCTCTCAGCGCCTCGCGTTCCTTGAGCGCCTCTCGACCTGGCCGACCTTCGGCAAGGGGTGGTCCCGGCGCGTGGCTGAGGTGCGCAAGCAAGCCCTTGCTCTGACCGCAGCGCAGCCCGCTGGCGGCGTTTCGCCCGCTCCGGCACCCAAGCCCGCGCCCATACCCACAAGCGGCCTCCCTGAGCCCGCTAAGGGCCCGAGCAAGTCGCCTCTTGCAGCGATCGTTGCTGCTCTAATCGCCATCGCCGGCGGCGTCTATGCTTTCCTCAAGAGCCAAGGAATTCTGCCATGACCAAAGTCTGGGATTTCATCGTCCGCTGGCGCACGCGCCTCTTCAACGGCATCGGCGCATTCCTGGTGCTGATTGCGCCGCTGATGGGCGCCCCCGAGGTGCAGGCTGTCATCCCCCCGGCCTATCTGCCCTATGTCATCGCGGCCGTCTTCATCATCAATGTGTGGATGCGCCCGCGCGTGGCGGCCACAAAAGATGATCCCGAGGTGCAGGTCCGCGAGACCCTTAAATCGGCGGACGGCCCGGCGCTGATAACGGTGAAGACCCCGGCCGAAACAAAGACGATCTTCAATGCTTAGGGCGGTGCTGGACTGGCTTGGCGGCGGTGTCATCAAGCAATTCACCGGGCCGCTGCTCGAGGCGTACCGGGCCAAGCTCAACGCTCAGAACGATGCAGACCGGCTGGCGGCCGAACAGGTGATCGCCAAGCTCGAGGCGGCGCGCGATATCGCTGTCGTCGAGGCGGGGCGGGCATGGTCGGCAACATCGGTGGGCCGCTGGCTGATCGTGGTCCCGTTCGGGGCTTGGTGGGCTGCCATCTATCTCGTGCAGATCATCAACCCGTGGTTCGGCCTCTCGCTCGTCGTCATCGATGTGCCTGAGCGCATCCACGACATGGCGGTCATCCTCATTCCTGCGATTGTGATAGCGGATGCTGGCGCCTTCGCCGCCCGCTCGATTGGGAGGCGCTGACATGTTCATTAAGATCGTCTCGGGGGTTTCCCGCCACTTCCCCGAACGCATCCTCGAATGGGTCATGGCGGTGAATATCGTGTGGTGGGGCTATCGTCTCACCGCACCAACAACCCAATGGGCCAACGTGTCCGCGTGGGAGTTCATGCTATCCCTCGGCCCTTCAGAGGAAGCGTGGGGCTGGATATGTGTCGCGGTTGGCACATTGCGGCTGCTGGCGCTGGTGATCAACGGCACGTTTGCTGACACCTGGTATTCGGCAGTCTCACCATGGGTCAGGGGCGCCACGGCGGGGGCGGGGGCAGTGATCTGGTTCATCGTTTTTCTGTCCGTCAGTGCCGCGAACACGTCTGGCGCCGGCATCTATCAGCTGCCGCTCATTCTGGACCTCTGGTGCTCTTTACACGTCCTCTTCACCATCGGCAGAGCATCCAGGGGCGCGGCGCGTAATGTTGGACTTCCTTGAACACATCCCGCCGGACTGGCGTCCCTTTGCGCTGTTCGTGTTCATCATCGTCGGCGCTGGTGGGGCGGCGCTGAGTTACCTCAGAGGTAAGAAGGTCGGCCCTGAGACCAAGGTGCAGGAGTCCGCCGTCTTCGGCCAGTTGGCCGATATGGGGCCGGTTAAGGAATTGATCGAGCAGACCGGGCTTCTGATGCAGCAGCAGGTTCGGACCAATATCCACCTCGAGGCCGTTGCTGTCGCGCTCAAGCGGTTTGCTGACGCCTATGAGCACCGCATCGAGGATGAACAGCGGGAGAAGGAGATCGAGGAGGAGGTTCAGCGTCGATTGGCCAAGAGCCGCGAAAGGTGAATAGCGGCGAATGAGCGACCGGCATAGATTGGCGCTATGCCTGCCATTCTCACCATCCAAGACCTGATCGACAACCAGATGGGCATGAGCGTCCATTGCAACGTCATTGGCTGCGGGCACAGCGCCGATCTCGACCTTCATGCCCTCGGCACCAAGCTCGGCTTTGGCTTCGTCACCGTGGGCGATCCGAACCCGCTCGTGGCCAGGCTACGGTGCAGCAAATGCGGGTCGAAAGACCTCGGCCTCATCCTGTCCTCGCGGTCTGGCTATAAGGGCCCATCCGCGCCAGTGAGCGGGCAGGGAATCGCCAAGGCGTCAGATATCCCGGTGAACAGCCGGAAGTCGCGGCGCCGGCAGCGGCTGATGTGAGACCCATGAGGGGCCGAGTTAGAAACTCTGAAAATTTGTCTTTATGAATCAATGACACGAAACGGGCGAAGTGGCATAGGGGCTGCATTCTAAGCCTTTGATATCGCTTGAGCGTGGCCGTCCGTCATCGCCCACCATTGCTCTTTCCGATCATTGCCGCTTGCAGAACGCGCGCTTTCCCTCGCTGGAAACGCCGAGCCTGCGCCGATCGACATTTTCCTGACATGCAGCTTTAGCTTTTTTCGCCTTTGGCTTGAGTTTAAAAGGTTTTCCACAGGCTTGACGCGATTTTGGAAGTTTTTCCGACAAACTCCAAAACGGGTGCTTGACCTCTCCCAAGGGGCTGAGTATACCCACCTCACGTTCAGCGAACAAACAGTTCGCCGATGCGGGAGTAGCTCAGTTGGTTAGAGCGCCGGCCTGTCACGCCGGAGGTCGCGGGTTCGAGCCCCGTCTCTCGCGCCACCCTTTCTCATAAAATTGTTGTCTGAAAAAGGGTGTCGCAAGACACTTTTGCTGCATAAGAATGCAGCGCCCCACTGGATCCTCATATCACCGTGAAGGGGCTGTTTTGGCCCGAAGGTTGCGTAATAGTGCGACGGTCAGTGTTGTGCTGATTAGAGCCGGTGCATGATGAAACCTCTCCTGTTCAAACGTCGCTCGGTGCTTGTCGGGCTCGGTGCGATGCCGCTGCTTGTTTCCAGCATTGCGGGGCAGGCGGGTGCGCAGGAGCGTCCGGTGGTCATTCCGCCGCCTTCGCGCGATCTCGATGAAACGGGCAATCGCGCCGTTGCCGTTTTTGCCGGCGGCTGTTTCTGGGGTGTCCAGGGGGTGTTCCAGCGGGTGAAGGGCGTTCTGGGAGCCGTGTCCGGCTATGCCGGCGGCGCAGCCGAAACCGCCACTTATGATCTGACGACGCGTGGCGATACGGGACACGCGGAGACCGTCGAGATCACCTACGATCCGGCGCTGGTGAGTTTTGGCAAGCTGCTGCAGATCTATTTTTCAGTGGCGCACAATCCTACCCAGCTCAATTTTCAGGGTCCCGATATTGGTACGCAATACCGCTCGACCATTTTCTGGGTCGACGAGGCTCAGGCCGAGATTGCCAGCGCCTATATCGCGCAACTCGATGCGGCGCGTGTGTTCGCCGGACCGGTGGTGACCACGCTCGAGCGTTTCGAGGCGTTTTATCCTGCGGAGCAATACCACCAGGATTTCCTGACCCTCAACCCGACCTGGCCTTACATCGTTCGCCACGACCTGCCCAAAATCGCCGCGCTGGCCGCCTTGTTTCCCGATGAGTTTCGGGCCGAGCCGGTTCTCGTCGGGCAGTTGCCCGTCTCCTGACTCGGCGTCTTACCGCGGTCCAGCGCAGTGTGACTCTTGGGCCACGTTTGGCCGCGCCTTGTTTTGGTCGTCTCAGGGGCGGCTTGTGGCCCGAAACCGCTGTCAGGTCTGGGAGTGGCGGGCCGGGAAGCAGCGTGTTGCACATTTGCATCCATCGGTCGCCGCAGAAGGCCATTGGCGGAACGCTCATGCTGGCATGTCGTTTCGTCTTTCCGGATGGCCGATTCCAAAGGAGATAAGCGATGCGAAAATTTACCAAGGTCGCGCTGGCGACACTCGCCACCGCCGTTCCAGCAAGTTCGGTTTTCGCGGCCGATTTGATAACCATTCCGACCAGTACGCCGGTGGAGATGCCGATTTATGAAGAGCCGGGCTTCGACTGGAGTGGCTTTTATGCCGGTGTCTATGGCGGGGTGCAGAACAGCGCCCTCGGCGGGACGCAATATGGTCTGGGTGTTCAGGCCGGCGTCAATGCGCAGTTCGACTTCTATCTGCTCGGCGCGGAAGTTGGGGTGCAGGGCATCACCGGCGGCAATTTCGACACCAGTTACGGCCAGATTCTGGGGCGGGCCGGTCTGGTTGTGGCCGATGACGTGCTGGTCTACGCAGCTGGTGGCTACGGTATCGATCTGGGAGCACCGGAAGAGCAGGATGTTCTTCTCGGCGGCGGTGTGGAACTGGCGGTTACCGATTCGATCTCGGTGCGGGCGCAATATCTGCATGCTTTTCCGACCCAGGGTGACAATCCCAAGGACCAGTTCACCATCGGCGCCAATTTCCACTTCTAGGTTGTCCCAGAAGGGCAAAAGCGTGGCCTGGCGGGAAGACCGCGATTCCCGCGCGGCGTGACGGTTTAAAAACTCCTAAAAATAGCCCCGACATGAGTCGGGGCTATTTGCATTTCGGGCAAGAATGTGGCAGCTTGCCCCGCGTTGGTCACATTTGAGTGTGCTGTGCGACATAACGACGTCGCAAGTTCGAGCAATGTGCCTGCAATTTGTATCAAATTGGGCCAATTGCGCGTCTTCGCTGCAACACCGCGTCCGAATTGGTCATCAAATTTTATCCGCACTGCCCAATTTATCGCGGCGTGGGGTTGTTTTGGCGTCCCCCCTGAGTCATGTATCGGCCGACTACGGTTAACTCTATGGGAGTGCAAGATATGTTTGTACGTTCGCTTTCGCTTGGCGTTGCAGCCGCTGCTCTGATGGTTGGTGGCGCTCACGCCGCTGATCTGATCATCCCGACCACCCCGCAGCCGATCTACCAGGCCGCTGGTTTCGATTGGGAAGGTCTTTATGCCGGTGTGCGTATCGGTGGCCAGTTCGTTGGCACCGACCCGCTCGGTTATGCCAACCAGGTCAACAACACCACCTATGGCGTCGTTGGTGCTGCCGTCGGCGTGAACTTCATCCCCGTCGACCCGATCCTGGTCGGCGTTGAAGTCACCGGCGACTACCTCTGGGGCAACAACGTCACCTCTTCGAGCGAGTTCTTCGCCAACCTGCGCGTTGGTGCCGTCGTGACCGACGCCGCTCTCGTCTACGCCATCGGTGGCGTTGGCGTTGCCAACACCAACAATGTCTCGACCGGCGTCTACCAGCTCGGTGGCGGCGTTGAGTTCGCCGTGACCGATGCCATCACCGTCCGCGGTGAACTGGTTGGCCAGGGCGACTTCAACAATGGCGGCGACTTCTTCAGCGCTGCCAAGGCCACCGTCGGCGTGTTCTACCACTTCTAAGAATCAAGGTCGCGGGACGTTTGATCGTTCCGCAGCCTTCAGGTCTTGCAACCCAATGCGGCGAACCGGTTTTCCGGTTCGCCGTTTTGGTTTTTGCGCGATTCTGTGTGTCCCTCGGGATACACTGGCAGGCGGAAGCGGTGTGGTGCGGAAACGGGGTGCTTTCTGCGATTGCGAGCGGGGCAGGGCTCTGGCACTCTTCGACTCATCAACTCCTGCCTTGAGGGCTCAAATGTCTGTACGTTCCCTGCTCGTCGGCGTCTCGCTCGCCGCCCTTGGTTCGGTCGCCGCTTCGGCTGCTGATCTGATCATCCCCACCACCCCGCAGCCGATCTACAAGGCCGCTGGTTTTGATTGGGAAGGTCTCTATGCCGGTGTGCAGGTCGGTGGCCAGTTCTACACCGCCAATAGCTACGGCCTGATCGGTGCGCATGTCGGCGTTAACTTCATCGTCGCTGACCCGGTCCTGATCGGTCTCGAAGGCACCGCTGAATACATCACCGGCAATGGTGGCAGCTTCGGCGAGTTCTTCATCAATGGCCGTCTCGGCGCCGTAGTCACCGACAATGTCATGATCTATGCTCTGGCCGGTACTGGTGTGGAAGTCGCCAATGGCGGCGGCACCTTCGGCACCTACCAGCTTGGTGGTGGCGTCGAATTCGCCGTGACCGACTCGATCTCGCTGCGCGGCCAGGTCGTCGGTGTCGGCTTCTACGACAACCCCGATTTCATCGAAGGTGCGAAGGCCACCGTTGGCGTGAGCTTCCACTTCTAAGAATCGAGCGGAGATGCTGTCTCCGTTTCAATCCTGATTTGCATGAACGGCGGGCCGGCTTCGGCTCGCCGTTTTTGTTTGGGACGTTATCGGTTCAGGTCATCTGTGTCTTTCCCCAAAGGCATTTTGCACACCAGGATAAACCCTTAAGACACTCGGTTGGCGCTATGATGTTGGCCGACAAAGACGTTGAGATATATGATTATTTTGATCATATTTTCTTTCCCTTGAAACGCGTGGGGGGAAGGTCTAAGCCCTAACCATCAACTGACGCGTCGGTTCGCTTGCCCCAATTGCTTGCTTACCTGCGCCTTGCCGGCCCCTTTGCCGGCGCGAACCTTAGGCTGCCGCATGACTGATTTGCTCAGCGACTATTTGCCCATCGTCATCTTTATCGGACTTGCTGCCGTCATTGGTCTGGCCCTGCTCGTGGCGCCCTGGCTGGTGGCTTATCGGCGGCCGGATCCGGAAAAGGTTTCGGCCTTCGAGGCTGGTTTTGAAGCCTTCGACGATGCGCGCATGAAGGTCGATGTCCGCTTCTATCTGGTGTCGATCCTGTTCATCATCTTTGACCTGGAAGTGGCCTTCCTCTTTCCCTGGGCGGTTGCCTTCCGCGATGTCGGCTGGTTCGGGTTCTGGTCGATGATGATTTTCCTCGGCGTTCTGACCGTCGGCTTTAGCTATGAGTGGCGCCAGGGAGCTCTCGAATGGGATTGAGCCAGGCCCTGTCGACGCTGGTGACGCCCCG
>JAHCJW010000017.1 GCA_026126125.1 Devosia sp. | reverse complement strand
ACCGAGGCTACCTGTCGCCTCACTTCGTGACTGATCCTGAAAAGGTCATCTGCGAATACGAAAAATGCTATATCCTCATTCACGAAGACAAGATCAGCAACGCCAAGGACCTGGTGCCACTGCTCGAAACCATCAGCAAGGCAAACCGCCCGCTGATGATCATCGCTGAAGACATTGATGGCGATGCACTGGCCACGCTCGTGGTCAACAAACTCCGTGGCATCGTGCAGGTTGTTGCTGTCAAAGCTCCTGGCTATGGCGATCGCCGCAAGGCTATGCTTGAAGACATTGCTGTCCTCACCGGTGGCAAGGCGATCTTCAAAGACCTTGGCATCAAGCTCGAAGCAGTCAAGCTGACCGACCTCGGCACCGCCAAAAAGGTTCGCATCGATGCTGAGAACACCACCATCGTGGAAGGTGCCGGCAAGGATGTGAACATTCAGGGACGTTGCGACCTGATCCGTCGTGAGATTGAAACCACCACCAGCGAATACGACCGCGAGAAACTGCAGGAACGTCTGGCCAAGCTGGCTGGTGGCGTTGCCGTGATCCGCGTCGGCGGTTCGACCGAAGTGGAAGTCAAGGAGCGCAAGGACCGCGTCGACGACGCGCTGAACGCAACCCGCGCTGCCGTTGAAGAAGGCATCGTGCCGGGTGGTGGCGTTGCCCTGCTCCGCGCCGCAGCTTCCCTCACCGTCAAGGGTGCCAATGCCGACCAGGAAGCCGGTATCGCCATCGTGCGCCGCGCCCTGCAGGAACCCGTCCGCACCATCGCCAACAATGCTGGCGCTGAAGGTTCGGTCGTGGTTGGCAAGATCCTTGAAAGCAACGCTGCCTCGTTCGGCTACAACGCCGCAACCGGCGAATATGGCGATCTGGTCCAGCTGGGCGTTATCGACCCGGTCAAGGTCGTGCGCACCGCTCTCGAAGACGCGGCCTCGGTTGCTTCGCTGATGATCACCACCGAAGCCACCATCGTCGACGCCCCCAAGGAAGCAGCGCCGGCAATGCCGGGCGGCGGCGGCATGGGCGGCATGGGCGGCATGGACTTCTAAGTCCAGACGCTACACTCTGCTTGATGGATCGTTTCTTCCCAGTCACGATCCTCATGGAAAGCCCCGATGGAGACATCGGGGCTTTTTCGTGCCGGCAAGGCGCGAAGGGACAGGTGTTCGAGCGGGGAAAAGCCCGAGCCAGCTTTATGGGAAGAACAGCAGCTTCAGGGCCAGAAGGATGGAGACGACCACCACCAGCGGGCGGATGATGCTGGCGCCATAGCGGATGCCGGTGCGGGCGCCGATATAGCCTCCCACCACCTGCCCCAGCGCCATCACCGCCGCAACGGGCCAGACGACCTGCGCCTGGGGGATGAACACCACCAGCGCCGCGAGATTGGTCACCAGGTTCAAAGCCTTGGTATTGCCGGCGGCGCGGGTCAGGCCCAGACCGAACAGCAGCACGAAGCCAATGGTGAAGAACGAGCCCGTTCCCGGGCCGAATATGCCGTCGTAAAGCCCGATGACAAACCCAAGCACCGGCACGAAGGGGGCGAAGGGCAGGCGCGCGGCGCGGTCGGCGTCGCTGAGCTTGGGCGCGAACAGAAAATAGAGCGCAATAGCGATCAGGGCGACGGGGACGGCAATGGTGAGCAGGGACACATCGAGCCGGCTCACCGTCAGGGCGCCGAGGAGGCTGCCGGCGAAGCTCAGCGCCAAAGCGGGGACGAGGCGCGGCAGTTCGATGAAGCCGCGGCGCCAATAGGTCACCACCGCCATTGTCGTGCCGACAATGCTCTGCATCTTGTTGGTGGCCAAGGCCGCCACCGGTGGAATGCCGGCCGACAGCAGGGCCGGCACGGAAATCATGCCGCCGCCGCCGGCAATGGCATCGACGAATCCGGCGAGCATGCCAACGGCCATCAGGGCGAGAAGAATCAGGGGATCGAGCATGGAACGGCACCGGGGGAGAACCGGGCGCTCATATCACCGTGCTGACGCCAGGGACAGCGCGGGGATCAAAATCCCGCCGCGCCGAGCCTATTCAGCAATTTGTCGAGTTGCGCCTTTTTGTCCGCCGGCCATTCCGCCGTGCGCGAGGCGATGAGATTGGCTTCGCTCTTGAGCATTACCCCGTCCTCAAGGACGCGCAGCCCATTGGCGACCAAAGTCGAGCCGGTGGAGGTGATGTCGACCACGATATCGGCGACGCCCGAGGCCGGGGCCGCTTCGGTGGCGCCAAGGCTTTCCACGATCCGATATTCAGCGATGCCGGCGCGAGCGAAAAACTGGCGGGTGATGGTGACATATTTGGTGGCGATACGCAGCCAGCGCCCGTGGCGGGTGCGGAAATCGGAGGCGACATCGGCCAGATCGTGCATATGGGTGACGTCGATCCAGGCCTCGGGCACGGCGATGACCACATCGGCATGGCCGAAATCGAGCGCGGCGGAAAAATGCACGGCTTGCGGGCCGGATTCACTGGTCTCGTGAATGAGATCGCGGCCGGTGACCCCCAGATCGATATTGCCGCGAATAAGCTCGCGGGCGATTTCGGAGGCGGGAAAGAAGCGCACGGTGACATCGGGCTCGCCCTCCATGACGCCGAGATAGGAGCGGGCGCCGCCGGGCCGGGAAATCAGCAGGCCGCGCCGGGCGAACCAGTCGCGCGTCAATTCTTCGAGGCGTCCCTTGGAGGGAACGGCGAGGGTAAGGCCGGTCATGAGGTAATCTCCGCTTCGAGACGGTCGACCCAGAGAGCGCAGCCGGAGGCGGCGATGGGGGCCTTGGCGCCGAGGCGTTCGAGCAGGCGATCATATTGGCCGCCGGACACCAGAATGGCGCCGTTGCGCCCGGTCATCTCGAAGACGATGCCGGTATAATAATCGAGGCGCGGCGAAAAGCTGGCGTCGAAATCGACACGTGCCTCGCCCAGCCTGTCGAGGTGGCGGCGGATGGCGCGGATCGGCGCACCGAGCATCAGCCGATGTTCGCTTGCCAGCTCTTCGATGCGGCGCAGGGCGGAGAGGACATCGCCGGAAATGGCGAGATACTCGCGCAACAGCTTCAGGGTTTTCGCCGGTATATGAGCGGCGTCGAGCGCCTGCTGTTCGAGGTAGCGGTCGGCGATTTCCGCAGGCGTGCGCCCTTCGGAGAGGCTGAGGCCAGAGGCCACCATGCGGGCGGTGATGTCCTCGACCAGGGCGTCGCGCGCCGGCTGCTCGGTACGCGGCAGGTCGGGCGCGGCCTCGAGGCGATTGAGCAGACGGTCCAGCGCCTCGGTATGGCCGAAGCGCTGGCGGATGCGCGGCCGCCAGGCATCCGGCATATCGGCCTGGATCAGCAACGCCTCGAAGAGGCCGACGCCGCCGAGGCGGATGCGCGGCACGATGCCATAGAGCGAGAGAGCGGCCCGGGCGAAAGTCAGCACCTGATCGAGGGCGACATCGCCATCGGGTTGAGCCAGAAGCTCGATGCCCGCCTGATCGAACTCGGCGGGCCCCGCTTCGCGTTGACGAAAAATCGGCCCCATATAGGTGAAGGCGGCCGGCTGGCGGGTCGCCTCGGCGATATAGTCGGCGACGATGGGCAGGGTGAAATCGGGGCGCAGGCAGTATTCGACGCCGGTGGCGTCGGTGGTCAGCAAGAGGCGCCGGCCGAATTCCTCGCCGGCCAGATCGAAATAGGGATCGGCCTTGAGCAGCAGCGGCGGGGTGGCGCGGCAACCGCCCTGGGCTTCGACCAGGGCTTCGAGCTGGGTGCGGCGATAGGCGGGATTGGTCATCGCAGTGCACTCCTACCCGCTGCACCCCAATGGAGCGTCATTGCCGCGAAAGCGGGAATGCCCATGGCGCCGCAAACAGAGATCCCCGCTTTTGCGGGGATGAGACGGGGAATGGAAAAGCACGCGCCTTGCATCACGGCTCGCTCAGCAGCTTCTGAATTGCCGAAACCAGATCGTCGCGCCTGATCTCGAATTGTCCCGGGCGGGCGGCTTTCCATTCGGCATTGTCGGCGATGGCCTGAGCTGCCTGCTTGCCGGCCACGAGGTCCTTGACCTGCAAAATGCCCTGCTCGCGCTCCTGGCTGCCTTCGATGATGACGGCCGGCGCATTGCGCTTATCGGCATAGGCGACCTGCTTGCCGAAATTCTTGGTGTTGCCGAGGAACATTTCGGCCCGGATGCCAGCGCGGCGCAATTCGGCGACCATGGCCTGGTAGCCGGCGGTCTCGGCCTTGTCCATGACCAGCACCACGACCGGACCAACCGGTTCGGTGGCGCCGAGATTGCCGGTCAGCTTGAGCGCATTGGCGAGGCGCGACACGCCGATGGAAAAGCCGGTGGCGGGAACGGGTTCCCGACGGAAGCGGGAGACGAGGCCGTCATAGCGACCACCGCCGCCGACCGAGCCGAAGACCACGTCCTGGCCCTTCTCGTTCTGTACCTTGAAGGTCAACTCGATCTCAAACACCGGACCGGTGTAATATTCGAGACCACGGACGACGGAGGGATCGATCTTGATGCGGTCGGCGCCATAGCCGGCGGCGTCGAACAGGGCCTGCATGGCGTTGAGTTCGACCACGCCCTCATTGTCGGCGGGCGGCTTGCCCCCGACATAGTCGAGCACCACGGCGGCCTGCGCCTCATCAAGGCCGGCGCCCTTGGTAAAGTCGCCGCTCTCGTCCTTGCGCCCGGCGCCAAGGAGGAGTTTTACGCCCTCGGGCCCGAATTTGTCGAGCTTGTCGACCGCCCGGAGCACGGCCAGCTTCTGTTCGTCCGCTGCAACGCCTGCCGCTTCGAGTACGCCGTCCAGCACCTTGCGGTTGTTGACGCGGACGACATATTTGCCACCGAGCCCCAAGGCGTCCATGACGTCGGCCATCATCATGCACATTTCGGCGTCCGCTTCCGGCCCCCCTGCCCCGACCGTATCGGCGTCGAACTGCATGAACTGGCGGAAGCGGCCGGGGCCGGGTTTTTCGTTACGAAACACATAACCCTGTCGATAGGAGCGATAGGGCTTTGGCAGGCTTTCGTAATTTTCGGCGAAATAGCGGGCGAGGGGCGCCGTGAGGTCGTAGCGCAGGCTCATCCACTGCTCGTCGTCGTCCTGCAGGGAAAAGACCCCGGCATTGGGCCGGTCGGTGTCGGGCAGGAATTTCCCCAAGGTCTCGGTATATTCGAAAAGCGGGGTTTCGACGGGGTCGAAGCCATAGCGCTCATAGACTTTGCGGATAGTCTCGATCATGGCGCCAACCGCGGCAATTTCGCCGGGGCTGCGATCCTCGAAGCCGCGCGGCAGGCGGGGGGCGATCAGCTTGGTTTTTTCGGTCATCTGGCAACTCTGGAAAGCGGACGGTTCGATGGGTGCGGACGCAGGGCGACAAGCAGGAACCGGCCCCCACTTTTATCGACCTGCTCTAGCCGATAGGGTTTTGAGTGACAACAGGGGCCGGGGTAAAAGCGGCCGGGGGAGGACCCCGGCCGCGATGCAAGCTCATTGCCGCCACCCAAAGAGCAGCGCCGGCGTCAGGTTCAGCGCCGGAAGAGAAGAGAAGGCACTTTCTTCGGCAGGCGGCAGGCCCAGATCGTCGCGCAGATAATCGGGAACCTGGCTGAGGCCGCGCGGCCGCTGCCACCAGGCGGCCAGCGCCACCCCAAGAACGGGGAAGAGTCCGCGCTGATGAACGGCGTCGGCAATGGAAAATTCAAGGCGCAGCACGATGCCGCGCTCGTCGAGGATACGAGACGTCATGATAATTTCCGGCAGGCAGATCCTGCCGGCCTCTTTCAATGAAGTTGCAGAAGGAAACGGGATTCCGGACGCGATACGACCCGGTTTCAACGCTTCACGATGGGCAGGAAAAGTTCGCTGGCCAGAAGGCCGGGCACATCACCGCAAAAACGGTGTCAGGCTCGAAAAGCGCCTGGCTCGCCTTTGGCGAGATGGTGCTGTACCCCGGAATGGCGGAACGAATGAACGGTCATGAAACGCCTCCCTTGGCTGGCACTGCGAACACGAGCCTTTTAGCTCTCGATTTCGTGACCGGCAACCCTTTCCTGCGGCAACTTGCCGCAGGAAAGAGCTGGTGTTGCTGCAAAACCACACTCGCGCCCCACCGTTAGCAGGCCGTTAACCGCCAGAGCTATGGGCGCATTAACCACGCCGGTTGACCTCTCTTTGGTGCTTCGCGCGCACAATGTCGCACTTGGGTCGTTTGGGGAGCCTCAGCATGCGCCTTTCTTTGCGAAATGGGATCAAGGCAATTGTCGGGCTGGCGCTGGCCGGAACACTGGTTCTGCCGGCCACCGCACAGGCGCAGTTGCAGCCGGGCTGGCGCTTCGCGCCGCCGCCGGGCGTGACCATGACCACAACCAAGCCACGCCATGCGCTGATGCTGCAAGGCAATGGGCAGGTGCACCCGCAATATCTTCGGCAAGTCGTGCGCTACGACACCACCGAGCGCTCGGGCACGATCGTGGTCGATACGCGGGCACATTTCCTTTACTTTGTGCTCGGAGACGGGCGGGCGCTGCGCTACGGCATCGGGGTGGCGCGCGATGGCTTTGAATGGAGCGGATCGCATCGGATAACGCGCAAGGCCGAATGGCCGGGCTGGACCCCACCGGCCGAAATGCGCAAGCGTCAGCCGGGCCTGCCTGCCCATATGGAAGGCGGACCCAACAATCCGCTGGGGGCGCGGGCGCTTTATCTGGGCTCAACGCTTTACCGCATCCACGGCACCAATGAGCCATGGAGCATCGGGCAGAATGTCTCCTCAGGCTGTATCCGGATGACCAATGCGGACGTGATCGACCTTTATGGACGCGTACAACTCAACACAAAAGTAGTGGTCCTTTCATAAGGATTTCCCTCGAAGCTGCCCGGGCCGGGCATACCGCGGCAAGAAAGAGGACGACATCATGGCGCCATTGATCCGGATAGTGCAGCGCTTTGCCCGCGACGAGGGCGGCGCTTTTGCGCTGATGTTCGGCGTCATGGCCATCGTTCTCATCGCGCTGGGCGGGGCCGTGGTCGACTATGTGTCGCTCGAACAGAGCCGCAACCGCGCGCAGCTGGCGCTGGACGCGGTGGCGCTGGCGCTGCAATCGGAAATCACCCGGCCCGGCTATGATGAGAACGATATCAAGCGCAGGGCCCAGGCGCTGGTGATCGAGCGGATCGGCGATAGCCGCGTTCGGGCGATGATCGACGTGGTCGAAATCGATCCGAAGCGCGGCTCGCTGTTTCTGAGCGGCAGTTTCACCACCTCCACAAATTTCGTGCGTCTCGTCGGGGTGCAGGAACTGGGAGCCCGCTTCAGCTCCGAAGTGGTTCGCGGATCGCTCGATATCGAGATCGCCATCGCGCTCGACATCACCGTTTCGATGGCGGGGGATCGCCTCGTCGCCCTCAAGGCGGCAGCAAACAACCTCATCAACGCCGTGATCCAGGACGATCAAAGCCTCAACTATACCAAGATGGCGCTGGTGCCCTATGCCCAGTCGGTCAATGCCTACCCCTATCAGGACAAGATCAGAGGCCCGCTTCGCAACCCCGCGTCGGCGACCAAAATGAGCTGGGCGGTCGGTTCAAAGAAAACCGGAGCCACGGCAACCCGGGACTCCAACGGCACCGGCGTCGTGATCCAGCTCACCAATCACGGCTTTGCCGAGGGCGATTGGGTCTATGTGTGGAGCCTGGTGGGCTTTTCCACCACCAACAACAAGCCCTATCGCATCAGCAACGTCACGAACAATTCCTTTCGCCTCGTCAATGCCGTGGAGAGCGGATGGTATAACAGCGCCAATAGCGGCCAGGTGATCAAATGCGAGAGGGCCAATTGCGAGGTCCTCGTCACGGCGCCCGCGCACGGCTACAATAATGGCGAGTTGATCGTTCTTTCCGATGTCGGGGGCATGACAGGGCTGAACTACGTCATTGGCGGCGGCAGGGACGCCTTCGAGGTCAAGAGCGCCACGACCGATACCTTGATCCTCGGCGGTTCGGCCGCTGGCGGCCAGCAGCCGGATCGGCTGCCTTATGTGGCCAATACCGGCAAGTTGCACTGCACCTGGCAGACGGCGGAGCGGGGCTGCACCTATTACCGTTTTTCCACGGCGGCCGGCGGCCGGAACATCTTCCCCGTCAGTGATTGCGTCACCGAACGCGCGATCAACGCGGCAAGCGACAGGCCGTTCACCGCCACCTATGCCGGGCGCAACTATACCAACCCCAGCTTCAATCAGTGCATTTCCAACCCGATTGTTCCCCTGACCTCCAACAAGGACACCTTGCGGAACGCCATCAACGCGCTGAGCGAAGTCGGCTCCACCGCCGGCCAGCTCGGTATTGTCTGGGCCTGGCACATGCTGTCGCCCAATCTGGGCTATCTGTGGCCCAACGAAAGCAAGCCGGCCAGATATGACGAGCCGAACCTGCTCAAGGCCGCCATCATCATGACCGATGGTGAATTCAACACGGTGCATTGCAATGGCGTGGTCTCGTGGAGCTCCACGGACGGCAGCGGCGGCAATGCGGAAAAGATCGCCTGCAACGCACCCAACGGCACCGCCTATGTGCAGGCGCGCGCCTATTGCGACGCGATGAAGCACACCGAGGAGATCGTCATCTTTACCGTGGGCTTCGGCATTCCACCGGGCAGCACCGCTGCCGAGTTGCTCACCTATTGCGCCAGCGGGGCGGAAAACGCTTTCCTCACCGACAATGCCAGCGGTCTGGATGCGGCTTTCCAGCAGATCGCGCGCAGTATTTCGGCCCTGCGCATTTCACGATGATGGAGGTTTTGGGGTGGTACCGCCTCCCCGGATCGAACGGGGGACCTCTAGATCCACAATCTAGCGCTCTAACCGACTGAGCTAAGGCGGCAAACCTTTTTGGAGCGGGCGAAGCGCGCTCCCGAAAACGGGCGGAACATAGGTCGAGTTGAACGGGATGACAAGCACCGATTTTTTCCCTGTGGACAGACGCTCGCTCAACCGGGAAATCGCCCGGCAAGCAGGCGCGCATGACCAATCCTTAGGACATCGGTCTTAACCATCACAAAGAATGGATAGCGTCGAAATCGCCGTCGCACTGGATTCGTCCGGGGCGTCACTATATTTAAGAACACATGAAGAACCTCGGCCCGCTGTCCCATATCGGCACAAAGGCCGAACCGGACACCGGTAGAACGCGCTGCCTTATGGATGAACACTGGACTACATCGCCCAATGCGCGCCGCGTTCTGCAACATGCGGACGATCTGCGACCGGCTTGGCTGTGGTCGCAGGATGGCCAGAGGCTGATCTGGTCCAACCCCGCGTCCGAGTTGTTTCTGGCCAAGCTCAAGAAACACGGCCTGAAGCTGGCGGAACCCGCCGTGCCCATCAAGGGACAGGTTACGCGCACGATCCGCCTGGGCTCGCCCGGCCGCACCAGCCTGGCGCGCATCCAGTTTCGCGCCGGAGACAAGCCCGTCTCGGCCACTTGCGCCACCACGCCATTGAGCTGGGACGGCGGTGAAACGGCGCTGCTGATCGTCGGTGTCGACGCCATTTCCCACGATATTGTCGGCGCATACCGGGCCGCAACTGCGCCTGTGGCGGCGTGGGAGCCTCTTGTCGAGGAGAGCGAGGAAGCGATCGAGGCCGATGTCAGCTTCGCGGCACCATACCTACCTGCTGCGGAGGAGCCGTCTGCGCAACCCGAGTCGCCTTTCGCCGCTATCGCGGATGATGGCGCCTATGCGCGCGAACTGCAGAACTGGCAGGAGAGCGACGCGGAAACGGCCTATACGACCGAAGCCTCGCCTGAGGCCATCGATGACAGCGCCGAAGCGGAGCCGGTAGAGGAAGCGGACCGACCGCTGTTTCACAGTCTCAGCGCGCTGGTCGATCGCCTCGCCGCCGACGACGATCTCTATGCGCCCCTCAGCGAGGCGGACGACCATCCTCCGGCCGGGAGCATTCCGGTGGTGGAAGATGGCCCGCCGCCGGCGCAGACGCAGACGCTTTACAAGGTCACGGGCCGCTTCTTCCGCGCGGAGACGCGCAGCGAGGCGGCGGCGGCGGCGGAAGGAGAGCGGCTTGACGATGCGCCGGCGAGCGCCCCGCCCGGCTCGGAAATCGTCGAGCGGGTCTCACGCTATAATTTCGACGAGCTCTCACGCATTCTCAATGAACGGGTAGGGGAGCGCGGCAGCGGCGAGGCCAACGCCCAGCGGCCCACGCCCGAAGCGCCCGTCAACCCTGCCCCGGCGACGAGCGGCGCCCTGGTGAATCTGGGCGGGGAAACGCTGGTGCTCAACCGCTTGCCGCTGGGCATTCTGGTGTTCCGCGACCAGCAGATTCTCTTCGCCAATCGCGCCATTACCGAGATGATCGGCTATGGCAGTGTGGAGAGCCTGCGTCAGGCTGGCCTGGGCGCGGTTTTTCCCGGGGCGGGGGAAAACGGCGAAGCGGGACCGATCAATCATCTCGTGCAGCGCGACGGCACATTGGTGCCGGTGACGGCGCGGCTGCAATCCATGTCCTGGAATGGGCGACCCGCACTCATGCTGTCGGCCAGCTCCACCGAAGTGCGCACCGGGCATGAAGACGCGGTACGCGCCTTTGCGCAGGGCTTGGCGGAGCTGCGCGACGATGGCTTTTTCGAAGCCAGCCGCACCGGCATGATCATCGAGGCCAATAGCCTGGCCACGGCCACGCTGGGCGAGGGCAAGACCATTTTGGGCCAGGCCCTGTCGAGCCTTGTCAGCGAAGACGAGACGCTGGCGCTGCGCGCCTTTCTCGAACGCCCGGCCCGCTTTGCCGAGACCGAAAGACCCTCGATCGCCCTGCACAGCGCCGACGGCAAGGCGGAGATCCAGCTTTTCACCCAAGGCCAGGCCGGGGTGATCAGCGGCTATTTCGGCTTTGTGCGCCTGCGGGCCAGCGTGCCGCGACAGGTGTTGAGCGCCCAGACCGATTTCGACCCGGCGCTGCTGGCCCGAATCAGCCGCGGCGTGCGGCGCCCGCTCAGCACGGTCATCGGCTATGCCGACCTGTTGCGCACACAGGCCTTTGGCACGCCGGGCAGCGAGCGCTACGAGGCCTATGCCCAGGACATCGCCACCGCCGGACAGGATATCGCCGCGCTGGTCGACGAACTGGACGATTATACGCGGCTGCGCGAAGGACGATATCTGCCCGAACGCGCCAGCCTCGACCTCACCGAATTGCTGGAAACCTGCGTCCTGCGCATTCGCGCCCAGGCCAATGGCGCGCGCGTGCTGCTGCGCAACGCCATTTCCGAAACCCTGCCGCGAGTGACGGCCGATCGCGCCTCGCTGGCACAGGCGGTGCTCAACCTTCTGGCCAGCGCCATCGACCAGAGCCCGGCCGGCGGCGCGGTGGTGATCTCCGCACAAAGGCTCGACGATGGCGGCATCGCCATCCATGTGCGCGACAATTCCAATCACACGCTCGACATGGCCGAGCGCTTCGTCGTCTATCGCGATGGGCAGAACGCGCAGGGGCAGGCGTTGACGCCGGTGCGCTCCAGCGTCGGGCTGGCCCTCACCCGCTCCTTGCTGGCCGTCAACACCGTATCGCTCTCGGTCGACCCAGCCGGCCAGAGCGGCGTGCTGTTCAGCCTCAAAGTGCCGGCGGACCTTGTCGACAAGCTGGCGGAAGCGGAATAGTCCGTTTGCAGGGCGATCTTGCCCTTGAACCTTGCCATAGGCGAAAAGTTTCATACGCAAGGCGGATGCGCCGACCGGCCAGTTTGCCTATACCTATTCGCGAAGGCGCGGGCTCGCGTCTTGCCTTTTGGGAGACGACAATGAGAGCAACCAAGTCCCTCGCGCTGGCCATGGCCGGCCTGTTGCTGGCAACCGGCCTGGCCTGTGCCCAATCCACCGAGATTCGCATCGGCGTGGCGCTCGAGCCACCGGCACTCGACCCCACGGCTGGAGCGGCCGAAGCCATCGATGTGGTCGTCTACCAGAACATCTTCGAGGGCCTCACTCGCATCGACCAGACCGGTGCGGTGCAGCCGGGCCTGGCCACCGCATGGACCATCACCGAGGACGGGCTGAGCTATCGCTTCACCCTGGCGCAGGGCGTCACCTTCCATGACGGGACGTCGTTCGATGCCGAGGACGTAAAATTCACCTTCGAGCGCCTGCTGGCCGACGACAGCGTCAACGCCCAAAAGGCACTTTACCAGTCGATCGCGGCGGTGACCGTCATCGATCCGCAGACGGTGGAGATCACCCTGTCGCGGCCCGATGGGCTGTTCCTGTTCAATCTCGGGCGCGGCGACGCCGTGATCGTGGCGCCGGAAAGCGCCGACAACAATGCCAATGAACCGATTGGCACCGGACCTTTCGCCTTCGTGCAATGGGATCGCGGCAGCCGGGTCATCCTCGAACAATACGGCCCCTATTGGGGCGAGAAGCCGGCGCTGACCAAGGCGAGCTACGTCTTTATCAGCGATACCGCCACCATGACCAATGCGCTTTTGGCCGGCGATATCGATGGCACCAATAATTTCGCCCCCGAGGCGCTGGCGGTGTTCGAAGGCAATCCCCAGTTCAAGGTGCTGGTCGGCTCGACCGAAGGCGAAACCATCCTCGCGACCAATAATGCCCGGGCGCCGTTCGACACCCTCGCCGTGCGCCAGGCAATGGCCCATGCCATCAACCGGCACGACATCATCGAAGGAGCAACCTATGGCTATGGCGTGCCGATCGGCAGCCATTTTGCGCCGCACCACCCCTATTATGTCGACCTGACCGAAACCTATCCCTTCGATCTCGATGCGGCCAAGACGCTGTTGGCCGGGGCGGGTTATCCCGAGGGCTTTTCGGCGACGCTGAAACTGCCGCCCGTCGCCTATGCCCGGCTGTCGGGCCAGATCATCGCCAGCGAGTTCGCCAAGATCGGCGTCCGGCTGGAGCTGATCAACATGGAATGGGCGCAGTGGCTCGAAGACGTCTTTGCCAACAAGGACTTCGACCTGACCATCATCAGCCATGTCGAGCCCTTCGACATTGGCATCTATGCCAATCCCGACTATTACTTCGGCTATGACAACCCTGAAGTTCAGGCGCTGAACGAGACGCTCAATGCCACGACCGACGAAGCCCAGCGCAAGGTCCTGGCCCAGCAGATCCAGATCATCATCGCCAAAGACGCGGTCAACGGCTACCTGTTCGAATTGGCGCAGACCGGCGTGTGGAACGCCAAGCTCGAAGGCATGTGGCAGAACGCGCCAATCGAGGGCGTGGTGCTGCACGACATTCACTGGGTGGAGTAAGGAAACGCCGCCTTTGGCCGGTTACATCGTCCTTCCCTTCTCCCTCAACAGGAGAAGGGAAGGACGAGCCGACGCCTTCGCTCAACTGCTCGCCCGCCGCCGAGGCCCCCGGTGATGCTTTATCTGCTCAGGCGGCTTGCCGGCTTCGCCCTCACGTTGCTGATCGCCGCGCTGGTAATTTTCGTGCTTCTCGATCTCCTGCCCGGCGATCCGGCGCGCTTCATTCTGGGCATCAATGCCAGCGCCGACGCGCTGGCGGCGCTGCGCCTGCAGATGGGGCTCGACATTCCGGCGCCAGCCCGGTTCGGCAACTGGGTCTGGTCCATGCTGCAGGGCGATTTCGGCGTGTCGCACACCCAGCGCGCGCCGGTGGCGAAACTGATCGCCGAACGCATGGCCGTCACCCTGCCGCTCTCGGTCTTCGCCATGGCGATTTCCATGGCTGTCGGTCTGCCACTCGGCATTCTCGCCGCCCGGCATCGGGGCAAACCGCTCGACACGGCACTGATGGTCATGGCGCAAGGCGGGGTAGCAGTGCCCAATTTCTGGTTTGGCATGCTGCTGACGCTGCTGTTTGCGGTGACGCTGCGCTGGCTACCGCCGGGCGGCTTCACTCCCTGGTATGAGGATGGCTGGCTGGCGCTGCGTGGCCTCGTCCTGCCCAGCCTGGCGCTGGCCTTGCCGCAGGCGGCGATCCTGGCGCGGGTGATGCGCACGGCACTGGTCGATGTCGCGGGGCAGGACTTCATCCGCACCGCCCGCGCCAAGGGCATGACCTATGGCGAGGCGATCTGGCGGCACGGCGTGCGCAATGCGCTTCTGCCGGTGCTGACCATTCTCGGACTGCAATTCGCCTATCTCATCGCCGGCACCATCATCGTGGAAAACGTATTCTACCTGCCCGGGCTGGGGCGGCTGATTTTCACCGCCATTTCCGAGCGCGACCTGGTGCTGGTGCGCAGCGCCACCATGGTGCTGGTGCTGGCGGTCAGCGCCACCATGCTGGTGGTCGATCTCACCTATGCGCTGGTCGATCCGCGCCTGCGGGAGCGGCGGGCATGAACTGGCGGCGTCTATTGGACCATCCGAGCCTGGCGCTCGGCCTTGCCGCGACGCTGGCCTTTGCCCTTTTAGGGCTCGCCTCGCTGATCTGGACCCCTTACCCAATTGCCGACATCGCCATTTCCCGGCGGTTTCTCGTGCCCGATGCCAGCCATCTCCTGGGCACCGACCATCTTGGGCGCGATATGCTGTCGCTGATCATGGCGGGGACGCTGACCAGCTTCACCGTGGGAGCAGCCGCCGTCGCCATTGGCGTCGGCATCGGCGTGCCGATGGGCCTCGTCGCCGCCATGTGGGGCGGGCCGGTGGATTGGGTGGCGATGCGCATTTCCGATCTCGCCTTCGCCTTTCCCTCGGTGATCATCGCCATTCTCATCGCCACGCTGATCGGGCCGGGCGCGACCAATGCGATCATCGCCATCGGCATTTTCAACATCCCGGTCTTCGCCCGGGTGGCGCGGGGCGGAGCGCTGGCGCTTTCGAGCCTCGACTTCATCGGCGCGGCACGGCTGGCGGGCCTGGGCAAGGCCGCGATCGCCTGGCGGCATATCTTGCCCAATATCATGAGCCTCATCATCGTGCAGGGCACGATCCAGCTGTCGCTGGGCATTCTGGCCGAAGCGGGCCTGTCCTATATCGGTCTTGGCACGCAGCCGCCGGCCACGAGCCTGGGGCTGATGCTGCGCGATGCGCAAAGCCTCTTCCTCATCCACCCCTCTTTGAGCCTGCTGCCGGGTCTGGCCATCGTGCTGATCGTGGTGGCGCTCAACATCGCCGGCGACGGCTTGCGCGACGCGCTCGACCCGCGCCTGCGCCGGCAGGAGCTGGCATGACCGCGCTGGTCGAAATCGACGATCTTGCCGTTTCCTTCGGCGCTCGCCCTGCCATCGAGGGCCTGACCCTTGCCATCGAAAAGGGAGAGCGCTTCGGCATTATCGGGGAAAGCGGCTCGGGAAAATCGCTGACGGCGCTGGCCATTGCCGGGCTTTTGCCGGAAACCGCGCGGATGAGCGGCCGCATTCGCTTCGATGGCGCCCCCCTGCCCCAGGACGAACGCGAAATGGCGCGCTTGCGCGGCAAGCGCATCGGCATGGTGTTCCAGGAGCCGATGACGGCACTCAATCCGCTGATGCGGGTGGGCGAGCAGATCGAAGAAGCAATGCGCCTCGCCGATGAAGCCGCCGCGCCGCTGGCCGATTTGCCTGCCCTGTTGCAGGAGGTCGGGCTGGAGCCCCGACATGCCGGCCGCTATCCGCACCAGCTTTCGGGGGGGCAAAGGCAGCGGGTGATGATCGCCATGGCGCTGGCCAGCCGGCCCGAGTTGATGATCGCCGACGAGCCCACCTCGGCACTCGACGTTATCACCCAGCGCCTCGTGCTCGACCTGATCGGCGAGATCTGCCAGCGCCGGCGCATGACCCTGTTGTTCATCAGCCACGATATTCGGGCGGTGGCGGCGCTGTGCGAGCGTGTCGCGGTGTTGCATCGCGGCACATTGGTGGAACTGGGTCCCGTGCACACCGTGCTGACGCGGCCCAACCAAGCCTATACGCAAAAACTGGTGGCGGCGACACAGGTGACGCCCCGACAGCGGGTGGCCGCCCCCAAGCCCGAGCCGCTGCTGACGGTCACGCATCTCACCCGCGCCTTCAAAGGGCGCGGACTGCTGCATTGGGGAGAAAAGCCGCTGCTGGCGGTCAACGATGTCAGCCTGTCGATCGGCGTTGGCGAATGTCTGGCGCTGGTCGGCCCTTCGGGGTGCGGCAAGACCACGCTGGGGCGGATGATTGTCGGCCTCGACAGCGCCAGCGCCGGCGAAATGGATTTTGCCGGCACGCCGTATCGCGGCGCCGACCTGCCGGCGGCCCGGCGCGCAGATCTGTCGCTGGTGTTTCAGGACCCGTTCGGGAGCTTCAACCCACGCCTGACAGTGGCGCAATCGCTGGGCGAGCCGCTGCGCCTCCTGCCCAGGCTCGCGCCGCTGGAGCGGCAGACACGGCTTGAGGAGGCCATCACCTCGGTCGGCCTGGAGACGGCCATGCTGGCGCGCTATCCGCACGAGTTTTCCGGGGGCCAGCGGCAGCGCCTCGCCATTGCCCGCGCGATGGTCACCCGACCGCGCCTCGTCGTTTTGGACGAACCGGTTTCGGCGCTCGATGTTTCGGTGCGTGGGGACGTGCTCGACCTGTTGGCCCGGCTACAGGCGGACCACGCGCTGACCTATCTGATCGTCAGCCACGACCTCGACATGGTCGCGGCCATGGCCGATCGCGTGCTGGTGATGGAGGCGGGACGGATCGTCGAAGAGGGCACGCCCACGGCGCTGTTCGCCCGCCCCAGGCACAGGCTCACGCAAGAATTGATGGCGGCACGGCTGCCGGACATTGTCGGCTAAAGCATGTCCGCCGAAAGCGGCCCCGGTCTCGGGACAAAGACATGCGGCAAAACAAAGGGTTAAAACGCAGAGAGCGAATCTGAAAGATCGCGAGGCGCGTTAAAACGCGTGGCGGTCGGCGTCTTCGAGGATCATGGCGGCGGCCTTTTCTCCGATCATGATGGCGGGGGCGTTGGTGTTGCCAGCGACCACGCTGGGCATGATGGAAGCGTCGGCGACGCGCAGGCCAGCAATGCCATGCACCTTCAAACGGGGGTCGACCACGCTTTGCGGGCCAACCCCCATCGCGCATGTACTTGTCGCATGCGAATTGCTGATGCCGGTCTTGCGGACGAAGGCTTCCAGACCCGCCCGATCGCCATATTCGCTTCCCGGTGAGATCTCGTCCAAGGTGAAATCCTTGAGGCCGGGCTGCCGGGCAATTTTGCGACAGATCTGAATGCCCGCAAGAAGCGCTTGCACGTCGTATTCCGTTTGCAGAAAGCCGAATTGGACGGCGGGCTGGGCCAGCGGGTTGGCGCTCTGCAGCCGCACCGTGCCTCTGCCATCGGGCCGCAAATGGACCGGCATCAGCGAGAATGCGGGAAAGGGGTGGCTCTTGACCGCCGTTTTGGTCCGTTCAGCCATCGAATAGTCGAGAAAGACGATCTGCAAATCCGGGCGATCGAGAGAGGGGTCCGAGGTCGTGAAGGCGCCAGCCAGCATGCCATTGGCGGCCAGGGGACCTTTTCGCGCCACGACATACTGCATGCCCGCCCAGAGCTGACGAAGCGGGCTATTGTTGACCTCATTGAGCGAAACCGGCTGGGCGCAGCGGAAGCTGGTATAGACGTTGAAGTGATCGTGCAGGTTGGAGCCGACGCCGACGAGGTCATGGACGACCGGAATGCCGAATTGCCTGAGATGATCGGCCGGTCCGATCCCCGAAAGCATCAGAAGCTGGGGCGAGGCCAGGGTACCTGCCGAGACAATCACTTCCCGTCTGGCCGAAGCGACGCCATCGCCGGCAGAGGTGCGATAGCGCACGCCGGCGGCGCGGCGCCCATCCATCACCAGCCCGGTGGCCTGGGCCCCGGTTTTCACGACGAGGTTACGACGGTTGCGGGCAGGCTTGAGATAGGCCGTGGCCGAGCTGCAGCGGCGACCGTCGCGGGCGGTGATCTGATAATAGCCGGTCCCGGCTTGCTCCGCCCCATTGAAATCGGGGTTTGGCGCGATCCCGGCCTGCTCGCTGGCGGCCACGAAGGCTTCGGACAGGACGGATCGATAGGGCTGGTCGGACACCTTTAGCGGCCCCTCGACGCCGTGAAAATCATCCTCGCCCCTCGCCTGATCTTCTGATTTCCTGAAATAGGGCAGCACTGACTGCCAGTCCCAGCCGACGCAGCCCTGCCGATGCCAGTCGTCGTAGTCGGAGTGATGGCCGCGGATATAGAGCATGCCATTGATGGCGCTGGTGCCGCCGAGGGTTTTTCCGCGTGGCAGATAGAGCTGGCGCCCCTGCAATTGCGGATGGGGCTGGCTATCATATTTCCAGTTGATCCGGGAATTGAAATAGGTGCGGGAAAACCCGAGGGGAACGTGAATCCAGGGGTTTATATCGGCAGGACCGGCTTCCAGCAGCAAGACGGAATGACGTCCATTTTCAGAGAGCCTGGCGGCAATTGCGCAGCCGGCCGAACCAGCACCGACCACTATGAAGTCGAAGACTTTCTCGTCTTGCGTCATCTCGGTATCTTTCTTGCGCGAGCGCGACTTGCTCTTGGGTCGCTGCTGCCCATAGCAGCGGCGTGGACGCTGCCCGCTCAGGCCGGGTTGAAAGGAAAATCGGCTGTGGTCGCAGCCCCTGACGCTCGGACAGAGGCTGCGTGGCCTTACTTCCGGACGATTTCGCCGTCCTTGACGATCGTCACAAAGCCCTCGGCGACAATCCGGCTTTCGGAACCGAAATGGATCGTTCCGCGCGGCGATTCCCATTCGTTTTCCCGCAGGATCTGCGATACGACCGCTACATCATCGGTGCCGGCCTTGTTGACGGCTTGAGCGATGAGCCAGATCGACTCGAATGCCAGGGCATCCGATTTCTCGGGAACCTCACCCCATTTCGCCTGATAGGCTTCGACGAATTTCTTGTTCACCGGGGTCTGCAGGCTGGTGAGATAGATATCGACACTCATGATGCCTTCCGCCTCGTCGCCGAGCAGGCCAACAACATTTCGATTGAGGGCACCGCCACCGATAACGGTATTGCGAGCGTTGAAACCGAGCTCATGGGCCGAACGGATCACATTGGCGACCTGTTCGCCCACGCCGCCCATGACGATGAAGGTTTCAGCGCCACTGGCCTTGGCCAGGGTCACATGCGCATTGTAGTCCGATTGGTCATTACCCCAGAAATCGCTATAGACAACCTGACCGCCGCCGGCCTCGGTCAACTTCCTGACGATCTCTCCGAATTCACGGCCGAAATCGGTGTTGTCGCCCATATAGGCAACTTTCTCGGCCTTGATTTCATCAAAGAGCTGCTGAAAAGCCGCAGCGTCTTCGGCGCCGGTCGTGTTCAACTGGAAAATTGTGCCATGGCCGCCCGCCGTAATGGCTGACGACTTCGAATTGACCGCGAGATAGAGCACATTCTCCGCCGCCGCTACCGGAATGACCGCGAGCGCGACAGAACTCGACACGTTACCGGCAAGATAATGGGCGCCGTCCTGATCGATAGCCCGCTGCGCAACCAGCGCACCCTCCGAGGGGTTCTGATTGTCGTCATAGACCGCCAGACGAACCTGCCTGCCCAGCACCCCGCCTTCGGCGTTGAGCATCTCCGCCGCCACTTGCGCGGCCTGCACGTTCTGCTTCCCCAAAAGCGTTTTCACCGGCATCATGAAGCCGATGACGAAATCCTGCCCCTGGGCAAAAACCGGCGTCGCCAGATATCCAAGCAAAGCGGCCGCAAGAAAAATTCGCCGATTTGGATGTTTCATAATTCTCCTCCTTTTTAATTTACAAGCAAGCAAAGACAATGCTTGATCTAAGGCTCCCTCAGCCTCAGACCCAGAAACATTGATTTCGATTATTTTCTAAAAGCGCGGCGCCTTTCTTTCAGGTCAGCGCCATTCGCTTTCGCTCTTTGTTTTGGCGCATGTCTTTTCCCGAAACCGGTTCCCACTTTCGGCAGACACGCTCTGGGCCACTAACTGGCCATCTCAACTACAGCCCGATCGGGATGCCGCCGGCGACGCGTAGCACCGCCCCTACCTTTCGGGCAGGGGCGGCAAGACTTTACTTCTTGATGATTTGACCGTTCTTGGCCATCACCACGAAGCCTTCGGTCACGATCCGGTTCTCAGGACCGAAATGGACCATGCCACGCGGCGACTCCCATTCGCCTTCGCGCAGCAGCTTGGAGACCACTGCAACATCGTCGGTACCAGCCTTATTGATCGCATGGCCGACGAGCCAAACCGATTCAAAGGCCAGCATTTCAGTCTTCTCGGGGATTTCGCCCCACTTTTCCTGGTAGGCCGCGACGAACTTGTTGTTCAACGGCGTATCAAGCGTGGGAAGGTAGATGTCGACGCTCTTGATGTCTTCCGCTTCCTCGCCCAGAAGCCGGATGACATTGTTGTTGAGGGCACCGCCGCCGACAACGGTATTGCGCGGGTCAAAGCCAAGATCGCGCGCCGAACGGATCACGTTGACGACCTGCTCCGTCACCCCACCCATGACGATGAAGGTATCGGCACCGCTAGCCTTGGCCAGCGTGACCTGAGCATTGTAATCTGACTGGGTGTTTTCCCAGAAATCGCTGTAGACGAACTGGCCACCGCCGGCCTCTGTTAGCTTCCTGACGGTATCGCCAAATTCACGACCGAAGTCGGTATTGTCGCCCATATAGGCAACCTTCTCGGCCTTGAGTTCATCAAAAAGCTGCTGAAGGGCCGCCGCGTCTTCGGCACTGGTCGTGTTCAGCTGGAACACGGATTCATGGCCTTCCTCGGTAACGCGGGACGATTTCGGATTGACCGCGATGTAAAGCGCGCCTTCCGCCATCGCAACGGGAATGATCGCCAGCGCCACAGAGCTCGAAACGTTGCCGCCGAGATAGCGGGCGCCATCCTGGTCGATAGCCCGCTGCGCAGCCAGCGCGCCATCCGACGGATTCTGGTTATCGTCATAAACGGCCAGCCGGACCTGCTTGCCCAGCACACCGCCTTCCGCATTGAGCATATCTGCGGCTACTTCGGCCGCCTGAATACCCTGTTTGCCGAGCACCGTTTTTGCCGGCATCATAAAGCCGAAAACAAAATCCTGATCCTGAGCAAAAACTGGCGAAGCAAAGCAGCTAAGCAAGGCCGCAGCGACGAAAACTCGCCTGTTTACGCGATTCATATTAATTCCTCCTGTTTGATCTATACTTGCCAGAAATCATCATTAGGCAAGAATTTGTATTTTGCTTTTTACCAAACAGGTAAAAAGCAACACACCGCCCCCGCTATACATGAGCACTGCTGCACCCACCTTACCGCACCTCAAGGCCAAAAATAGTAACGATGTTATCTTTCATATTGATACCATCGCAAACCTGTGTCAAGCTTCATCGTGGGGCGGAAATGCGTCAGCCGGCGGATCGTGGCGAGTTCGATGGAACCGAAAGAAATTGGGTGTCCCGGCGGATGGCCGCCGCTGCCTCTCACGGGGGTGTTGTCCTGCAAAATTCGCAACGCGCTTTCCGCGCATCGCCGGCCATCGCGGCGTGAGAAGGTGAGTGTCGTTGCGGCGCGTTCGATACGCTCGGCTATACCGATGAATGTCCGCCTCGGACTGCTCTCATGACTTAAAGCCCGCCGCGATCTTTCAGATCAGTTCCCTGCGCTTTAGCCCTTTGTTTTGCCGCATGTCTTTATCCCGAAACCGGAGCCAGTTTCGGCAGACATGCTCTAACCGACCACATCAGGAGGAAAAATGGCACGGTACATGCTTTGTGCGCTAACACAGCCGCAATCGCCCGAACTCGAGGAAGAGTTCAACAAATGGTATGATGAGGTTCACGTTCCCGACACCCTCAACATTCCCGGCGTATTGTCCGCTCAGCGATATAAGATGCGCCCGGAGTCCGGCTGGCTGACATTTCCCCATACCTATCTGGCGCTCTACGAAGTGGAGACTGATGATCTCAACTTCATCGATCAGGAAATCCGGCGGCGTCGCGGCGGCGAGTTGATGCTCATGACAGAAGCCATAGCTCCGATTTCGCAACGCTTCTTCGTTGAAGCAATCGGCACGCCAATGACCTCCGAAGACGCCAAGAAAATCATCGCAGAGCGAGCAGAGCCCCAGGACGAGCAGAACCAGCCGAGATGACCATCCCGCGCACTGACCTCTCGATTTGGAGAGCGATCCCATGTTGAAGCGTGTCACCCTGGTCAAACGAATGCCGGGACTAAGTGACGAAGATCTGGACCGGTACTGGCGCATCGAACACGCCGAATTGGTGCTCAAGGTCCCCGGCGTGTGCGGCTATGTCCAAAACCATCGGGTATTCGACCTCGAGCAAGACACCAATTTCCGCGAATTCGATGGATTTGCCGAAATCTGGTTCGAGGATGAACTGGCCATGAAGCGCGCCATGGAGACGGAAGAATGGAGGGCCGTGGTCGTTCACGGAAAAATCTTCCTTGCCGAATTCACGGGCTATTTCGTCCGCGAATACGTCCTGCGCAGCCCCACACCGACATTCTCGCGATAGAAGGAAGGTTCCTTTGCAACGACTGGCAGGAAAGACCGCGGTGATCACGGGCGCGGCCGGCGGGATCGGCATGGCCGCCGCCGAGCGCTTTCTGAGCGAAGGGGCGAGTGTCATGCTCGCCGACCGCGATGGCGACGCCTTGAGCGCCGCCGCCGCGAAAATGGGCCCGAAGACTGCCTATTGCATTTTGGACGTCACCGAGCCGACATCCGGGGCAGCTCTGGTGCACGCGACGACGGAGCGTTTCGGCCCGATCGACGCGGCGGTGCTCAATGCTGGAATCGAAGGCAGCATCGGCCCGATTTGTGAGCAGACGCTGGAGGATTTCGACCGCGTGATGGCGATCAATGTACGCGGAGTGTGGATAGGGCTTGTCGCGGTGATGAAGGCCATGACGGCGAGCGGCGGCGGAAGCATCGTGATTACCGCTTCCACAGCCGGAATGAGGGGGTCGCCGGGGCTCGGCCCTTATGTCGCCAGCAAGCATGCCGTGATCGGCCTGGCGCGCACGGCGGCGCTTGAGGGCGCATCGGCCAATATCCGCGTCAACACCGTCAACCCTGCTCCCATCGATACGCGGATGATGGTGTCCATCTCGGCGGGCCGCAATGGCGATGATCCCGAGGAAGCCCGGCGCCTGACCGAGAGCGGTATTCCCCTCGGCCGCTATGGAACACCCGCCGAAGTCGCCTCCATGATGACCTATCTGATCAGCGATGAAGCGGCTTATTGCACCGGCGGTATTTATACCGTCGACGGCGGGCTGACGGCAGGCCCGAAGTCCTGAACCTTTCATCCCTGAGCCGGCCTCCGGCTCAGGGATATTTCTGGGCGCACCTTATCAATCAAATCTGATGGACAAATTTCGTCGTCAGATAGGCATCGAGTGCTTCCGCCCCACCCTCGCTTCCATAGCCGCTATCCTTGACCCCGCCAAAAGGCGTTTCAGGAAAGGCGATCATTGTCGTGTTGATGCCGACCAGCCCCGCTTCCAGCCGCGTCTGCAAGCGGGTAGCGCGGGCCAGGTCGCGGGTAAACGCGTAAGCCGCAAGACCAAAAGGCAGCCGGTTGGCGGCCGCAATGGCTTCATCCTCGCTGGCAAAGCGCGATGTCACCGCGACCGGGCCGAAAGGCTCGTCATTCATGATCCTGGCCGTTTCCGGAACGTCGGCCAGCACAGTAGGCTGCCAGAACCAACCCTCGTTGCCATGGCGGCGTCCGCCGGCAGCCAGGCGCGCTCCGTGAGCCAGCGCATCGTCGGTCAGGCGCTCCATCGCTTCGAGGCGGCGCGAATTGGCCATCGGCCCCATGCCGGAGGCCGGGTCGTCGCCCGCGCCGATCTTGAGCCCCGACGCCAAGGCGGCAAGCCCGTCGACGAAACGATCATGCAGGCTCTCATGCACATAAAAGCGCGTCGCCGAAACGCAGGTTTGCCCGGCATTGCCGAATTTTGATCGGCCGATGAACTGCAGCGCCGCATCGAGATCGGCGTCTTCGAAAACCAGGGTCGGGGCGTGGCCGCCCAGTTCCATGGTGAGGCGCTTGACGCCCTCGGCGGCCAGGTGGGCGATCTGCCTGCCCACGGTCACCGAGCCGGTAAACGACACCTTGCGGATTTCTTCGGCGGTGACGAGGCGCGTCGAGATTTCCGCCGGCTTGCCGAACACCACTGAAAGCACGTCGGGCGGCAATCCCGCCTCGAGAAAGATTTCGGCGATGGCCAAGGCGGTAAACGGGGTCTCCTCAGCGGGCTTGATGATGATCGAGCATCCCGCCGCTATGGCCGCCGCCATCTTGCGGCCCGGCATGAGGGCAGGGAAATTCCATGGCGAAAAGGCCGCGACCGGTCCGACCGGCTCACGCGTCACCAGGCCCCGACCGCCCGGCACAGGCGTCGCAACGACCCGGCCATAGACGCGGCGGGCTTCTTCGGCGTGCCATTCCAGCGTCTCGGCCGTGCCGAGCAGTTCGCCTTCGGCCTCCCTAACAAGCTTACCCTGCTCGCGCGTCATGATCGGCGCGATGCTCGCGGCGCGCTCGCGCAGCAGGCGCGCGGCGCCCTTGATCACCTTGGATCGCTCAAAGGGCGTCACCTGCCGCCAGGCGGCAAAGCCCCGTTTTGCGGCGGCAAGGGCGGCATCGAGATCGCTGGCGGTAGCGATGGGAAGAGCGCCGATCACCCCCGCCGTAGCCGGATTGCAGATGTCCAGCGTTTCGCGGCCTTCAACGCCCAGGCGTTCGCCCGCGATCAGCAGATAGGCATCTCTTGGCTCTGTCATGTGAAAATTCCAGTCGTTTTTAGTTTTTGGCCGGTGTGTAGCGGCCGGTCATCAGATCGACGCCCCGTTCGGCGATGGCCATGATCGGGGCATTGGTATTGGCGCCAACAATGCGGGGCATGATCGAGCCGTCGAAAATCCGCAGGTTCTCGACGCCCCGCACCCGAAGCTGTGCATCGACAACGGCGAGCGGATCGTCGTCGCGCCCCATCCGGCACGAGCTGACCGGATGCCAGTTGGTGCTGGCCCGGCGCCGAATGAAATCAACGATAGCGGCGCGATTGGTCTGTTTTGGCAGCGAGAGGCAACGTCCCAGCATTGAGCGCAGCGGGGTTGCCGACGCGGTATCGAGGAGGAATTCGACGCCCGCCACCAGTTGATCAAGATCGGCAGGGTCGGACAGCCAGCCAAGATCCAGCCGCAACGGCGCCCGTGGATCGCTGGAGGTGAGGCCGAGTTGGCCGCGCGATTGCGTCGCCACCAGATTGGCGATCAGCATCGTCCCTTCCGACGCGTCCGCGGCATGATAGGAGGGCAGCCGCCCGAGGCAATAATACTGCATGCTCGGAGCATCACCGGGGTTGAGGGGATTGTTGAAGCCGGAGACTTCCGAACCGGTCGATGCGACGGGGCCCGAGCGGAACAGCACATATTGCAGCCCGTTGCGGATCATGTTGAAGCCGCGATCCTGCCCATGATAGCCGGGATTGCCAAAGGTCTCGAAGGTCAGGCGCGCGTCATAATGGTCCTGAATGCCCTGGCCGACGCCGGGCAAGTCCACCGCGACCGGAATGCCGTGGCTTTGTAATTCCTCCGCCGGACCAATGCCGGAGAGGAGCAGGAGCTGAGGCGAGACGAAGGAGCCGGCCGTAAGGATGACATCTTGCGCACGGGCCGTGATCACCTCGCCGCCCTTGGAACGGGCATATTCGACACCGACCGCGCGGCCGTTTTCGATGAGGATGCGCGTCACCCGATGGTCAAGCACCACATCGAGATTGGGATTGCCGAGATTGGGCGAAAGAAAGGCGCGCGCGGCGCTCCAGCGTTCCCCCAGATAGGTTGTCTGCTGGAGAACGCCGGCGCCAAACGTTTCGCCGCCGTTGAAGTCGGAGGTAAAAGGCAGGCCCTTTTCCTGGAGGGCCAGCAAAAACGCGCGGGAGATAAGCGAGATGGGGTGATGCGGGTCGGAGACTTTCAGCGGCCCATCGGTGCCGTGATGGGGCGCACCGAGCCTTTGATTGGCTTCGTGCCTCTTAAAGACCGGCAGCAGGCTTTCCCAGTCCCAGCCCGTGCCTCCCCCCAGCATCGCATCCCAGCCGTCATAGTCGGCCCGCGTGCCGCGCGTATAGGACATGGCATTGACCGAGGAGCCGCCGCCCAGCACATTGGCCTGGAGAATTTCGACGACCCGCCCGTCGAGATGGGCTTGCGGCGTCGAGAGATGGCTGCGGTAGTGCGGGCTGCCCGGCACCATCAGACGCACCACGCCCGCAGGCATGCGAAAGAAGGGATGACGCCCCGAGCCGCCGCTTTCGATCAGAAGAACCCGCGCCCCCGCCTCAGTCACGAGACGTGACGCCGCCGCCGAGCCGGCGCTGCCTCCTCCAACGACGATGACGTCGTAATCTTTGCTCCGGCCGAGTGCAGCCATTTCAGTTGTCCATATTCATAGATAGCCTACATATGAGGCGTTTTTTAAAAATAGTAACAGCGTTTGTATTTTTAGATTGCGTCTTGGTTCCCCATCGTGTCAAGCTCCGTCCGACAAAAAGATGTGACGCATTACGCCCCGCAGGCGCCGAGACGGGGCTCACCCTCACGAGAAAAAACCCTGCTTCTTTTTAGCATGGAGCGAGCTTGAGAGTACGGAACCAGGTCGCCTCGCGACTGCCGCAGACGGAAGGTGAATATTATGGGGAACCTGACCGCACCCCAACCGCTATTAGCCGGCGGGATCGTCATTGGCGGCGGCGGAAGCGGATTGGCCGCGGTCAACATATTGCTGTGCATGCAGAATGCCGGGCCGCTGCGCGACGCGAAGCGATCCCCATCTTGCGTCTCTCCTGGGACCTTCCTATAAAAAGTAACGAAGTTATATTTTATAGACGCTTAGAGTTCCGACGAAATAGAACAATTACGGCTAGATGCCCGGGTCGCGACGGTGCTCAGCGTGACGATTTGGAGCGAGTGATGGTTAGCGAGGAGCCGAAAGAGGGTGGCACGCAGGGGATCCAGGCTGTGGGCAGAGCCTTCCGCATCCTGGAAGTGCTGGCCTTGTCCGAAAAAGGGCTGATCCTGTCGGACATTGCCCGAGCCCTGGACGTGAACAAGCAGATCGCCTGGCGGCTGCTGCTCACCCTCACCGAGCTGGGCTATATCTATAAATATCCTCTCTCCGAGCGCTTTACCCTCAGCTATCGCCTCGCCAATCTGGGCCATCGCAAGCTGGTCCAGGAAGAAATCATGGATCAGGCCCGCGCCATCCTGCTGGATCTGGCCGAATCCAGTGGCGAACTCAGCCGTCTGGCGGTCGAGGAAGAGGACAAGTTGATGTGGGTGATGGCCGAGATCGGCCGCAAGTGGATGCTCAACATCAATCCCAACTATGCCCCGGCTATTCGCCTGCATACGACCGCCGCCGGCAAAGCCTGGCTGGCGACCAAGCCGCGCGTTTTTGTCGATGCGGTGCTCGACGCCAATCCCCTCACCCCGCGCACCGAATATTCGATCACCGACCGGGCGCGTTTTTACGAGGAGCTGGAAGCGAGCCGACACAAGGGGTGGGCGATCTCCTGGCAGGAAAGCGAGATCGGGATCGGGGCGGTTGCCGCGCCTATTGTGACGGACGGGATGGACGGCAAGGCGCGCTGCGTGGGCACCATTTCGCTATCGGCCCCGACCAACCGCATGGGTCAAGACGATCTCGAAGCCTGGGGGCCTGCCGTCGCCGAAGCCTGCAGGAAACTGGGAAAAATGTGGCCCAATCCGGCCCAGATATCGCCAATAGCGCAGGTGATGCCGGCGCAATCCTGAAGCACGATGCGCTTTGAAAAATGTGGCTGATCAGCGGATGCGCGCCCTCCCTCGCCCCACCCTTCGAGCATAGCTTTCACGGTGTTCTCGCCTGAAGTCACTCCATTGGAAGGATCCGCTGACGGCCCGAAACCCCGCGTCAGGCGCCGCCACCATTGATCACCAGAGTCTCGCCATTGATATAGTGAGCAGAAGTGCCCAGGAAAACGATGGCTTGCGCAACCTCGTCGGCCGATCCCAGCCGTCCGAGGAGGATCGACTTCAGCGTGCCCTGCTTGCGCTCGTCGGACCATCCTTCGGTCCATGGCGTCTCGATGAGGCCCGGCGCCACAGCGTTAACGCGAACATCCGGCGCCAAGGCACGGGCAAGATTGCGGGTAAGGTTCACCACGGCGGCTTTGCTCGCGGCATAGGCGATGCTGCTTCCCCGCGTACCCAAACCGGCAACCGAAGCAACGTTGACGATTGCGCCCCTGCTGGCGCGCAGTGCGGACGCGGCAGCTTTCGAGCAGCGGAAAGTGCCCATCAGATTGACCGAGAACACCTTCTCCCACAGCTCTTCGGTCATTGCATCGAGGTCGTGAAAGGGGATCGGCTGCGGCGTCGCGGGGCGGCCGGCATTGTTGACCAGCAGGTCCAGCCCTCCAAGGCAATGGATGGCGGTGCCAACCATTTTCTCGGCCGACGACACATCGCCGACATCGCCCGGGACGGCCTCGACCCGCAAGCCACGCTCGCGAAACATCGCAACGGTCGCGGCGGCGGCGGTATCATCGGGGAGGTGGTTGACGGCGACAAAGGCGCCCGCCTCGGCGAGCATCCGAACGGAGGCCAGACCGATACCGCTCGCACCGCCAGTGACGAGGGCGCGCAATTGGGCAAGGTTAGTGCTGGCCATGGGACCGTCCTCCCCAGCCAGCCGGTGAGATCAGCGGGCTCTCCACGATGAGCATCAAATGTTCTTTTCGATTTTTCGTCTTGCCCCCGATCGACATGACCGCCACCGCCTCAAGCCTCGACCGTCATGACAACCTTTCCGATCTGCTCGTTTCGATCCAGCAGCGCATGGGCAGCCGCTACATCTTCAAAACCGAATACGGAATGAATGAGCACCTTCATGCTGCCGTTGGACAACAGGGGCCAAACGCGCTGCTCAAGGCTTGCAGCAATGCCGGCTTTATACTGCGACGACCGCGGACGGATGGTCGACCCCGTCAGGATCAGGCGTCGGCGCTGAATATTCATCAAATCGACTTGCTCGAGGCTTCCCCGATGCGTTGCGATCAATACCAGGCGCCCGTCATCGCGCAGGATTGCGAGGTGTCGGGCGGTGTAGTCGCCAGCCTGCGAGTCGAGGATGAGATCAAAGCCCGATCGGCCCGATGCCTGCGCGGCCAGTACATCCCACTCCGGATGTTTGTAATCGATGGCGGCGTCCGCGCCGAGCGCGAGGCAGACCGCCCTTTTCTCATCGGTTCCCGCCGTGGCGACAACGGTGGCGTTCAAAACCAGCTTCGCGATCTGGATCGCGGCCATACCGACGCCGCTGGTGCCGCCTTGAACGAGCAGTGTTTCTCCCGGCTGCATCCGGCCATGCAGGAGCAGGTTGTTCCAGGCGGTGAAGAATATTTCGGGCAGCGCCGCGGCCTGTATGAAATCGAAGCCGTCGGGGATGGGAAGCACCTGTTCCTGCGGCACGCTGCAATATTGGGCGTAGGCGCCACCCTGCACAAGGCAGCAGACCCGATCACCAACCTTCCAGCGGGTCACACCCTCGCCGACCTCGATGATCGTGCCGGCAAGGTCGAGGCCGAGGATATCCGTCACACCCGGCGGCGGCGGATAAACACCCCGGCGTTGCGAGACATCGGGCCTGTTGATGCTGGCTGCCGCGACTTTGACAAGAACCTGTCCTGCGGCAGGGCCTGGCCTCGGCTGCTCGATAAAGCGCAGCACTTCAGGGCCCCCACTGCCATCCGCTATCACCGCCCGCATCATCATTTTTCTGCTCCTTCGCCAGCGATTGCATTGGCGGCGACGTAACCGAAGACGAGGCAAGGCCCCAGCGTTATGCCCGGCCCGGGATAGAAGCCGCCGAAGATCGATGCCCGGTCATTGCCGATGGCATATAGATTGTTAAACACAGCGCCGTCCTCGCGCATGACCCGGCCAACCGCATCCGCCCTGAGGCCAGCAAAGGCGCCGATATCCCCCGGAATGAGACGGATGGCATAATAGGGCCCGGCCCCAAGCGGCCCCAAGACATCGTCCTGGATGCCAAATTCGCCGACCGAACGGATATAGGTGTCATAAAAGCTCAGGCCGCGGCCGAAGTCCTCATCGACGCCAGTGGCGGCCATTTTGTTGAAGCGCTGGACGGTTTCTTTCAGGCCAGGGGCATCGATGTCGAGCTTGACCGCCAATTCCTCCAGGCTCGCCCCGCACACGAGATAGCCTTTACGCTCCCACTGCCAGGCGGTGCCGGGAATGGGCAGCGCCGCGCCGAGGCCATGCTTGCGGAACGCCGCCCGATCGCAGATGAGGTAGCATTCGCCGCCATTATCCGCGCATTTTTCGGCCATTTCCAGGCCGAGGCGATGATAATCCTGCGCTTCGTTGGCAAAGCGCCGTCCGTGCCTGTCGACCATGATCATGCCGGGTTTTGCCCGATCCAGCCCGCCATTGAGCGCGATACGGGGCAGGACGCTGCGGTCGGGGACGACCGAAACCGGCATGAAGGCATAAGGGCTCGACTGGTCGGCATTCATCCGGGCGCCATGCCGCAATGCCGCATCGACCGCTTCGCCCTTGTTCCCCGGCGATGCCAGCGACATATGGCGCCCGCTCGCGTGCTCGGGATAAAACTTCGCAACCATCTGCGGGTTGTGCGGAAATCCGCCACTGGCCAGAACCAGGCTGCGACCGATGAGGACGGTCTGACGCTTGCCACCCTGCCTCACCACCGCCCGCCGACAGCTATTGCCGTCCAACTCCAGGTCGACAAGGGCAGTATTGAGGTAAATCGGAATGCCGAGCTGGCGGGCCTTGGCGCCCATGCGCGCGGTGAGAGCGGCGCCGACCGCCAGGCGCCTGTCGCGCCCGAACCGCAAACGGCTGACGGCATATTTCGTCATCAGCGCCGCCACCTTGAGAAACGACCCCAGCCTTCTGGTCGCATGCAAGAATTCGCGGACTTCCGGGCCGTCCACCACCAGGCCGTTGAAGGCCGTATTGTCCCTGATGGGACGGCGGAACGTGGCGAAATCCTCTCCCAGCGACGCACCGTCGAAGACCACCGGCCGCATCGCCCTTCCCGCCTGCACACCCCCCGGCAGTTCGGGCTGGTAGTCGGGCTGGATGGGCGGAAAGATCGACTGTGTGGCTCCCATGCCCTCGAAGAAGGAAAAGGCTTCCCGACTATAGGACAGGAACGTATCGACGCCGGCATTGTCGATCCGGTTTCCGCCCACGGCAGCGATATATTCCTTGGCGCGCTCGGCACTGTCTTCCGGCGGTGCCTCGGGATGTCCGGGCAGCCACATGACGCCGAGAGAGCGGGCAGAAGTTCCGCCCCAGCTCTCCGATTTTTCGATAATGAGGGGGTTTAGCCCCTTCATCTTCAAAGCCACCGCACAGGCAAGGCCCGCAAAACCGCTTCCCACGATCAGGACATCGACTTCGGCCGGAAGCTGCCCCGAAGCGACAGCCATCGGGGTCAAGAAATATCTCCCGCCAGTGTTTCGGCGGCGATATAGCCAAAGACCAGTGATTTACCCACCGAAGTGCCGGTCATGTAGCCATGCCCGTGAAAGCCGCCGGTCATCTCGCCGACCGCGTAGAGGCCTTGTACCGGTTCGCCATAGACGTTCACGACGCGGGTTTTGCTGTCGATGCGGATGCCGGCGAAGGTGGAGGCGAAGACCTGGACCGTCGGGAAGACGTAATAGGGCGCCGTGTCGATCGGGGTGACCTCCCCGCTTCCGGTCACGGCATGGGCCCGACCCCAGCTGCGGTCATAGCCGAATTCGGCCAGATCGGAATTGTAGGTCTCGATGGTGCGGCGCAACTCCACCGGATCGAGATCATAGGCAGAGGCCAGTTCCTCCAGCGTCTCGTGGCGGGTCATCTTGCCACGGCGGTGATAGTCCTCGTAGTCATTGGTGGAGACGCCCGGCAGGCCCTTGGCGAACACCTTGGCGTCGAGGATCTGGTAGCCGATATGATCCGGCTGCAGCAGGGCATAATCGAGGTTCAATTTATACGACAAGGATTCGTCCATGAAGCGTCGGGCGAGCTTGTTCACCACGATCGCCCCATCATAATAGGCGTGCACCATCTCGTGTCGCTCGGGGCCGACAACGGGATGGCTGGCGAACGTCCCCTTGACGAAGCCCATGTCCCGCATGTCCGCGCCAAGGCTCATGCAGATGCGCAAGCCGTCGCCAGTGTTGCCCCGGTGGCCGAAGCGAACGCCCTTGAGCGCATTGGGCACGAAAGTCGAGACAAAATCCTCGCCCCACCCGAAGCCGCCGGTTGCCAAAACAACGCCCTTGGTCGCTCGGATGTCTTGCTTTTGATCACCCGAAAGCACCTCGAGGCCAACGACCCGGCCATTCTCGACCAAAGGCCGCGTTGCCGCGCAATCGAACAGAACCTTCAGCTTCCCGCTGGCTTGGGCATCGCGCAGCAGCGTCTCCAGCATCGGCATCGGCTCGGTGTGATGGGCCCGCGGCCAGGTCTGGTAAGGAAAATGCACGACATCCTTGAAGACGACACCCTTTTTCACAAGCCAGTGATAGACATCAAGCTGGTTTTCGACATAGGCGCGCAGCAGTTCCGGGTCGCCCGTACCATTGGAGCTGCGCACCAGATCGTCATAGAGAATGTCGCCATTATCGGGATAACCAAGGCGCTCCTGATGCTCGGTGCCGGCAAAAGTCACAAAGGAGGCGCTGTATTGGGTGGCACCACCGATGGCGGCGGTCTTCTCGATCAAAACCACATTCGCACCCAATTCGACCGCGCGGGCCGCAGCCGCCAGACCCGCAGCGCCCGCACCCGCGATCAGCAGGTCACATTGCATTGTCATTTCCCGAATCCTCACATTGAATAGCTGCGGAGCGCTTGGCGCCACGATTGCCGGCCCGGCGCGGAAATCGCCCCGGGCCGCCCGATCACATCACTCGTCGGCGATCGTATTAACCAGCGTTCCAACCCCGGTGATTTCCACCTCGACGGTGTCGCCCGGCTTCATCCAGACCGGGGGCTTGCGCGCCGCGCCTACGCCGCCGGTGGTGCCGGTGACGATCACGTCACCAGCGGAAAGCGGCGAGAAGGTGGAGCAGTAGGCGATCAGACGAGGAATATCGAACACCAGATCGGAGATCACCGCCCGCTGCATTTCCTCGCCGTTGAGACGGGTGACGAGGCTGGCCTTGGTGATGTCTTCAATCTCGTCCGGCGTGACCACCCAGGGACCGAAGCCGCCGGTTTGCGGAAAATTCTTGCCCGGGATGAACTGGCTGGTGTGCTTCTGCCAATCGCGGATCGAGCCATCATTGTAGCAGGCATAGCCACCGATCACGTCCCAGGCTTTTTCCTGCGGCACGTGGCGGCAGTCGCGACCAATAATGAGCGCGAGTTCACCTTCAAAATCGAAGTGATCCGAAACTTTTGGCCGGATCAGCGGCTGGCCGTGGGCAGCCTGCGACGACGCAAAACGGGTGAAGATCATCGGCTCGGGGCCCGCCTCGCGACCCGTTTCGAGCAGATGGCTGCGATAGTTGAGGCCGATGCAGAAGATACGCTCGGGCTTGGTCACCGCCGGCAGGTAAGTGATCGCGTCGGCGTTGAAATCGGCCTGAGAAAGGTCGAGAGCCTCGATTTCACTCTTGCGTGCGAAAGCCTCGGGCAGTTGCGACAGGCCCAGGCGCGCCGTCAGATCGATGACCCCAGCGCCGGAAAGGAGCCCCACGCGTTCCGAGCCGTCAGCGACGAACGATAGCAGTTTCATTGTTCAGATTCCTTAAATGTTATTCGGCGACGAAGTCATAGTCCCGGGCGGCCGCTTCGGGGCTGATATAGCCCTGACGCAAATCCTCGCGGATGCGGGCAGGATCGCGCTCGGTGGGATTGCCAAATCCACCCCCGCCGCCCGAGCGGAGGATATAGGCGTCGCCCGGCTCCAGCTGCATGACGACCTTGCCGTGGGAATAGACGATCTCCTCACCATTCGCCCGCCGGACGGCGATCTGATTGCCATGCCCCGGCAAGCCGCCAAGCAAGCCATCGGGCGGATTGCGGACATGGTCGGAGCGCGTGATACCGTTCAGACCGACAGCAGCAACCACCACCTGCTCGGTGCCCAGGCCACCACGGAAACGGCCGGCGCCTCCCGAGTCCTGCCGCAGCGCATAGCGTTCCACCAGCACCGGATATTTATTCTCGACCTGCTCGGTGGGGCCGTTATGGGTATCGCCATCATTGATCGCGATCGTGCCCGACATCCCGTCACTATCGTACTTCGCACCCCAGCCACCCCCGATAAGCCCGCCCATGTAGAGGAACTGATTGTTCTCGACCGGATGCATGCCGTTGACATTGCAGGTCATCAGATCCGCGTGGTGGCCGGCGATCACCCGCTCGGGAATAGCCTGGGAAAGCGCCTTGAAGATGGTGTCGATGATGGTCATGGGATAGCACATCCACATCTTCATCGCCGCCGGCTTGGTGGCACTCACCACGGTGCCGGGCGGCACGATGACCTTGAGCGCGCGATAGCCGCCATCGTTGATTGGAAAATCCTGCGACAGGGCAAGGCATTTGAAGGCGACCTGGGCACAGGCTTCACCGGCGCCAGAGTTGAACGGCCCCTTGACCTGAGGGCTGACGCCGCTGAGATCGACGGTCATCTCTTCGCCGCGGATCTCGACCCGCACCTTAATCGGCACCGGCTTGTCCAGATCGATCCCGTCGTCGTCCATCGCCGTTTCGGCTTCATAGACGCCGTCGGGAATGGCCGAGATCACAGCGCGGGCGCGCGCCTCTGACTGATCCTTGATCTTCTCGATGGAAGCGAGGAACGTCTCCGTCCCATAGCGGCCGAGCATGGCGCGAACATGCTTGGAGCCGGCTCGGATCGAGGACAGCTGCGCTTCGAGGTCGCCGATCGCCCGGTCCGGACGGCGCACATTCATGCGGATGAAGTTCAGGACGTCTTCGTTCAGCTCACCGCGACGATGGTATTTCGTCATCGGGATTTGCAGGCCTTCGGAATAGATGTCGGTTGTCAGCCGGCCCAGAGTTTCCCCAATATCCATCCAATGCGCCATGCAGGTGGCAAAGGCGACGATCTCGCCGTCCTGCAGGATCGGCAACGTGAAGGTCGGGTGATTGAGGTGCGAGCCAGTGACATAGGCGTCATTGGTCAGCAGAATGTCACCCTCTTCGATCCGATCGATACCGAAATGGGCGATCTGCGCCTTCACCGTGTCGCTCATGCCGCGCATGAACATCGGCAGTCCCAGACCGATCGAGATGGTGTTGCCGTCCCGGTCGAACAGGCCGACGGTGAAATCGAGCGCTTCATAGATGATCATGTTGTAGGCGGTGCGCATCA
>JAHCJW010000169.1 GCA_026126125.1 Devosia sp. | reverse complement strand
CCCGACAAAGTCGCGGGCGATCTGCAGGCGCAAGGGAAAGCCCATCAGCTCGTCCTCGAGCGCGACACCCCCCAGGGTCGAGCCCATCACCGCCTCGATTTCGCGGGCCAGCGCGGTCTTGTCCATGGCCAGATATTTCGGCGCGCTGTCGGCGGCCTCGGTCCACACCAGCGAGGAGCGGTTGCCCGGCAGGGGCAGGCTGGCAAAGGGGCCGGCGGGGCGGAAATGCTCATAGGCGACGCCCGCATGAGGCAATTGGTGGGCAATGGTGGCGACGAGCCCGATCTGGCGATAGTCGTGGCGGATGACGCCGATGCCGGCGCGCTGGCGCAGGGCTGACTGGGCCCCGTCGGCGGCGACGACGAGACGGGTCGCCAGCGTGCTGCCATCGCCCAGGGTCAGGCGGGCCATCGGCCCCGCACCCGACCAGTCGGCGATTTCGGCCGGGGCGATGACCGTCACCGCCGAGCCCATGGCCGCCAGCAGGGCGCCGGCGCTGGCCTGATTGGGCACCATATGGGCGAAGGCCTCGCCGGGCGCCACATCGCCATCAAATTGCAGGAAGAGCGGGCGGGCGATGTCGCCGGTGCCCGAATCGGTGATGCGCATGGCGCTGATCGGCTGGGACTGCGCCGCCATGGCTTCCCAGACGCCCAGCGCTTCGAAGATGCGCCGCACGCCGGCGGCGATGGCCGAGGCGCGATTGTCACGCGGTACGCTCAGCGGCCGGCGATCGACCAGGGCCAGGCGAATGCCGCGCGCCGATTGCGCCAGCGCCAATGCCAGCGTCATCCCCACCGGCCCCCCGCCGACGATCACCACGTCGAATTCGGCGGTGTTGCTGGTGCTGGTCTGGGCCTTGGCCATGGCGTTTTCTCCTTCGTCCCCATTGTCCCAACTGCCCGCTCCGGGAGCAAGTGCGTTGATGCCGCAAGCGATGTGGCAGTTTTTTGGGCAGAGTGCCTCTGGTTGCACAAATCGCCGTCAATTTTGGCTGGCGGCGGTTTCCTCCGCCAGAGGCCAATGTCCTTTCTAGAAGCAAAAACGCTTTCGATTTCAGTCGATTGCGCGCGTCCCTGTGCATTTGGCACGGCTTTTGAGTCCCTTGTTCCTGCGAAGCGAGCAGTGGCAAAGAAAGGGCTCCTCATGAAACTGGTAGTCGCCATCATCAAACCATCGCGCCTCGAGGAGGTGAGGCAGGCCCTCAACTCGCTCGACGTGCACGGCATGACCGTCACCGAGGTCAAGGGCTATGGGCGCCAGAAGGGGCATTCGGAGATTTATCGCGGCACCGAATATGCCGTGCATTTCCTGCCCAAGCTCAAGCTGGAAATCGCGGTCGAAGAGGCGCTCGCCGACGCGATCTGCACCGCCATCGGCGACGCGGCCCAGACCGGCCGCATCGGCGATGGCAAGATCTTCATGCTCGATCTTCTGGCCGTGACCCGCATCCGCACCGGTGAAACCGGCGCCTCCGCGCTCTGAGCGCATCTGTTGGGGAGACAATTGATGAACATGTACAAAATCCTGGGGAGCGCTGGCCTGGCCTCCCTCCTTCTTGTCCTGCCGGCCATCGCGCAGGAAGCCGCCGCCGAAATTCCCGCCGCCCTCGAAGAGGTCGTCGCCATCGACACCGGCGACACCGCCTGGATGATCGTCTCGACGCTCCTGGTCATTCTGATGACCATTCCCGGCGTCGCCCTGTTCTATGGCGGGCTCGTGCGCACCAAGAACGTGCTGTCGGTGGTGACGCAGGTGTTCGGGGCCTTCTCGATGATCGCCCTGCTCTGGGTCGCCTATGGCTATTCGCTGGCCTTTTCGGGCCCCGCCGCGGGCGGGATCTCGGCCTTTATCGGCGACTTCTCCAATATTTTCCTCGTCAATGTCGGCCCCGATACGGTGTCCGGCACCATTCCCGAACTGGTCTTTGTCGTCTTCCAGCTGACCTTTGCCTGCATCACCGCTGCGCTGGTGGTCGGGGGCATCGCCGAGCGGATGAAATTCGGCGCGGTGATGGCGTTCCTCGCCATCTGGTTCACTTTCTCCTACCTGCCCATTGCCCATATGGTGTGGTCGGGGGCGGGCCTCTTTTTCAATATGGGCGCGCTCGATTTCGCCGGCGGCACGGTGGTGCATATCAATTCGGGCGTGGCCGCGCTGGTCGCCGCCATCGTGCTCGGACCGCGTCTGGGCTATATGAAGGAACCGATCGCCCCGCATAACCTGGTCTTCGTCTTCACCGGCGCCAGCCTGCTCTGGGTCGGCTGGTTCGGCTTCAATGCCGGTTCGGCGCTGGGCGCCAACGGGCTCGCCGCCCAGGCCTTCCTCAACACCATCACCGCGCCGGCCGCCGCCGCCATCGCCTGGGCCGTCGGCGAAAAGATCACCCGCGGCCATGCCTCGGCCCTGGGCTTCGTCTCGGGGGCCGTTGCCGGCCTCGTCGCCATCACCCCGGCGGCCGGTTTTGCCGGCACCTTCGGCGCCATCGTGCTCGGCGCCATCACCGGCTTTGTCTGCCTGTGGGCCGTGGTCACGCTCAAGCCGAAGCTGAAATATGACGACAGCCTCGACGTGTTCGGCATTCACGGCGTCGGCGGCATTGTCGGCGCCATCGGCACCGCCATCGTCGCCGATCCTTTGCTGGGCGGGTTCGGCGCCGAGGGCTATGCCATGGGTGGCCAACTGGTCACCCAGGTGCTGGCCGTGCTCGTCGCCATCCTGTGGTCGGGCGGCGTGACCCTGGTGGCCATGCTGGTGGTCAAGGCGATCTTTGGCGGGGCGCGCGTCTCGGATATCGCCGAAAGCGACGGGCTCGATCTTTCGAGCCATGGCGAGCGCGCCTACAATTGAGGCTCTCGCGGGCGGCGTCGCGGCGCCGCCTGCACGGCGATTGCGCGCGGTGTGCAGCCCATGTCTCCTGGCCCCCGGGAGATCTCCCATGCGCAATCATGGGCTGCACTCCCCGCTCAAGACGAGGCGCAAGGATTCTCAATAGGCCAATTCGGTGAACTGGGCCTCGCGGCTGTCATAGATCAGCAGCCGCCCGATCAGCGGCGTGCCGATGCCGGTGACGAGCTTGATCGCCTCCATGGCCATCAACGTGCCGATGACGCCGGTGACGGGACCGACAATGCCATTGGCCTCGCAGGAGGGCAGGGTGGCGTCGTCGGCCTCGGCGGCGAACACGGCCTGGTGCGGCGGGCCGCCCAGATGCGGCGCGAAGACGCTCACCTGGCCGGAAAACATCGAGACGGCGCCCGATACCAGCGGCATGGCAAGGCCTGCCGCCGTTTCCGCCACCAGCCTGCGGGTGGCGAGATTGTCGGTGCCATCGAGCACCAGATCAAACTGGCCGAGGATGGTCCGCGCATTGTCGGGGTCGAGGGTGACGTCAAACGGCTGGATGGCGATGTCGGAATTGAGGGCCCGCGCATAGGCGGCGGCGCTCCCCACCTTGCTCTGCCCGATCGCGGCCGTGGTGTGGACGATCTGGCGCTGCAGATTGGACAGGCTTACCGTGTCGGCATCGATGAGGCCGATCCGCCCCACGCCTGCCCCCGCCAGATAGGCTAGAGCCGGGCTGCCCAGACCGCCGGCACCCACGATCAGGACGCGCGCCGCCTTGAGCTTTTGCTGGCCGGCGCCGCCAAAGCCCTTGAGCACCAGATGGCGGGCATAGCGTCGGGTTTCTTCGGGCGAAAGCGGATCAGCGGCCAATGGGCACCGCCACAAAACGCCGGTCGGCGCCTTCAAAACCGCTCGAATAGACCGAGATGATGGCGACGGCCGAGCCGATGTCGGGCCGCCAGCCGGGCTGCACCACGCCATAGAGGCGATATTCGACAGGGCAGCCGCGCGAGGCGGGCACGCGTTTGTCGCGATGGATCAGCCGCTCGCCCACATCCTCTTCCATGCTCAAGGCCATGCCCTGGGGCGGCCGGGAGAACCAGTCGGCGCAGGGCAGCGGCGAGGTGCTTTCAAAAGTGTCGAGCCGCAGCACCTGGTCGGACAGGGGCTCGCCCTGGCCATAGCCCGGCGCGCCGAAGCGCAGGCGGCGGAAATTGGGTTCGACCGGCCCGTCGCCATTGGCCACGAGCAGTTCGGCCGGCTCGCTGATGGACAAGCGCGCCAGCAGCGCCTCAGCCTCTTGCGCGCTTTGGGCGCGGGCGTCGCCCAGCGTGGCGGCGTCCTCTTCGAGGCGCACCGAAACCGGGGTGCCCTTCACCCAGGTGTCAGCGGCGAGATCGAGGACATAAATGGTCGAATAGGGAAAGCCGGAGCCGTCCTGAATGCCGAATTCCTCGAAGGCGAAATACTCGCCCTGTGGCGAATAGCCGATGAAGTCGATCAGCGCCCGGTCGCCGGCGAGAGCCGGCGTGGCGCCGAGCACCAGCGCCAGAAGCAGGCTAGCGCCCCGTCGAACCAAACCCGCCCGATCCGCGTATCGTCTCATCCAGTTCCTCCACGGCCACGAATACCGGCTGGACCACCGGCGCCACTACCATCTGGGCGATGCGCTCGCCACGGCCGATGACGACATCCTCGGTCCCCAGATTGACGAGAATGACCTTCACCTCGCCGCGATAATCGGCGTCGATGGTACCGGGAGAATTGAGCAGCGTCACCCCATGGCGTGCGGCAAGGCCCGAGCGCGGGCGCAACTGCGCCTCGAAGCCTTCGGGCAGCGCCATGCAAAAGCCGCAGGGCACCAGCGCCCGCTGGCCCGGCGCAAGCGTCAGCTGCCCGCCCTCGGGCAAGGCCGCGCACAGATCGGCGCCGGCGGCCTGGGGGGTCTGAAGGGCAGGGAGCGGCAGGCCCACGCCATGGGCCAGCCAGGTGAGGCGGACGGAAACCGTCATGGCGCGCGCACGACGGCGAACAGTTCCTCGGGCAGCTCGGCGGTGCCGTTGATCAGGTCGAGGAAGGGCAGCACCGTCTCGGCGCTGCGCCGGTCGGCGGCCAGCGTCATATTGGTGTCGACCACTTCGGCGCCCGACAGGCGGATGGTGATCGAATGGCCGGTGAAAAAGGCCTCGACCATCTGCCGTGTTTCCTCGTCCATTTCGTCATCGGCGCCGATCTCCGCCTTCATCTCCGCCGTCGGCAGGGCCACGCGCACCAGGCCCGGGCCGGCAGAGGTGAAGACCATGGCGCCCTCGCCTTTGCCCATCGAAAGGTCGGCGAAGGTCCCTTCCTCGGTGACGACGCAGGTGGCGCTGCCATCGGCATTTTCCGTCAGCTCTCCCTCGGCGCAGAAACTGTCCCCGCTCTCCTCGCCGCTATCGGCGCTCATGGCCACCATGGCGTAGATATCGGCGCTCATGATCTGGGTCAGCGTGGCCTTTGCCGTGGTGGCGCTGGTGATCTCGACAGTGACATCGGCGTCGATACATCCGGTAAGGGCGGCGCCCAGAACCAGGGTGGCGGCCAGTGTGCCGAGGGTTTTCAAGCTCATGAGGTCGTCTCCGGAAAAAGCAATGGTTCTGGGGCGCCACTGGCGCGCGAAAATTTAGGGGCCGGCCCAGGCCAGCGCAAGCGGCTCAGGAAAAAGCCAGCTTCCAGCCGGCAAGGACGAGCACGACGAAGGCGGCGACGAGGACGCAGAGAAGGGCACCGCGCAGCAGCCGATCCGGCGGCCGGGCCAGATGGGCCCTTTGTTGGGCCAGGACGATTTCCGCGTCGCGCATCACCGAAGGCAGGCGGCCCGCCGCCTCGGACAGGCGCGAAAAATGTCCGGCCAGTTCCTCGATCTTGCCGATCGGGCCCTCTTCGCGGCGCAGCCAGTCGCCGACCACCGGCTCGGCCACCGTCCAGATGTCGAGATCGGGATCGAGGGTGCGCGCCACCCCTTCGACCAGCACCATGGATTTTTGCAGGAGCACCAGCTCGGGCCGCGTCTGCATGTCGAACAGCTCGGTGATGGTGAACAGCTGCCCCAGAACGCGGGCCATCGAGATGTCGGCGGCGGTGCGGCCATGCAGCGGCTCGCCGATCGAGCGGATGGCCAGGGTGAAATCGTCCACCGACTGGTGGGCCGGCACATAGCCGATGTCGAAATGGCGCTGGGCGACGAGGCGATAGTCGCGGGTGATGAAGCCGACCAGGATATCGGCGAGGAAGCGGCGCTCACCCTTGTTGATCCGGCCCATAATGCCGAAATCGACGGCGATCACATCGCCGGTTCGCGGATCGGCGAAGAGATTGCCCGGATGCATGTCGGCGTGGAAGAAGCCGTCGCGGATGGCGTGGCGGAGAAAGGATTGCAGGAGCTTGGCGGCCAGCGCCTTGCGATCCACCCCTGCCGCGTCGAGGGCGGCGTGGTCGCGAATCGGGATGCCATCGACCCAGGAAGTGGTGAGCACGTTTTCGGCCACCTGATCCCATTGCACCTCGGGAATGACGAAGCCTGCATCGCCCTTGATGTTCTCGGCCATTTCCGAAATCGCCGCGGCTTCGAGGCGGAGATCGAGTTCGAGCCGCATGGAGTGATCGAGCGTGCGGACCACCTCGACGGGACGCAGCCGCCGGGCCGGGCGGGAGAGGGCCTGAGCCAGCCGCGCCCCGGCATAAAGCGAATTGGTATCGGCGCGAAAGCGGTCGCCGACGCCGGGGCGGAGGATTTTTACCGCCACGGTCCTGGGTGCCGCGCCCGGTTCGCGCAGCGTGGCGCGGTGCACCTGGGCGATGGACGCGGCGGCGATGGGTTCGCTGATCTGGGTGAGGGCCCGCGCCTTCTCGCCCAAGGCCGTATCGAGAATGCCCGGCACCAGCTTTTCATCGAACGGCGGCATGCGGTCCTGCAGGGCCGAAAGATCGGCCGCCGCCGCCGCGCCGACGATGTCGGGGCGGGTGGCCAGGGTCTGGCCGAGCTTGACATAGGTCGGACCCAATTTGTGCAGCGCCGCATTGAGGCGCTCGACGCGTCCGGTCCGGCGCACGCTGGGCCGCTCGACCAGCCGCCCGAGGCCGATGCCGGCCTTCATCATCGGCGGCAGCGATTCGACCGGCAGCACCGAAAGAGCGCCTTCGCGCGCCAGAACCCA
>JAHCJW010000168.1 GCA_026126125.1 Devosia sp. | reverse complement strand
CATGGCCAATGGGCGGATCGTCAAATCCGTCCTATAGAGGCGGCGGAAATGCGGGAGGGACTGGCAGAAACGCCAAAACCTCTTATAATTTCCGCGTCTTTGGCGCATAAGACGCCAAAGCTAGAATTGAGGATCTTGCATGACCGCCCGTATCTACCGCCCTGCCCGCAACGCCATGCAATCCGGCAAGGGCAAGTCCAAGAGCTGGGTTCTGGTGCATGAACCTGCCGCGCCGCGCAGCATCGATCCGCTGATGGGCTACACCAGCAGCACCGATACCCGCCAGCAGGTGCGCCTGTCGTTCGAAACGCAGGAAGAGGCGGAAGCCTATGCCCAGCGCAACAACATCGAATATACCGTGCAGGCGGCCCATGACCCCTCACCCAAAAAGGTGAGCTATCCGGACAATTTCCGGTCCGACCGCAAGACGCCCTGGACGCATTGAGTTTTGCCAGATTGAATCCGAGAAGCGCTGCAAGCCATTGCGGCGCTTTTGTTTTTTGGGGAAGTTTGCCGAAGGGTTGGGCAACGGAACACGCTGCTATACATTTCGTTAGAGATGTTTGGCAAAGGAGTTGCCCGATGATGACACGCCGCCTCTTGGGCGCCGCCGCCTTCACCCTTCTGGCAACGGCATCGGCCATCGCTGCCCCGGCGTTGTGGAAGGTCAGCGACGCGGACAGCGCCGTCTGGCTGTTCGGCTCCATCCACCTGCTGCCAGCCGATACCGAATGGCGCACGCCGGAATTCGAAGCCGTGCTGGCCGGGGCGGAGCGGGTTTATTTCGAGACCGATCTCGGGCCGAACGCGCAGCCGGAAATCGCCGTGCTGACCATTCAGAAGGGCTTTGTCACGGATGGCAGGCTCTTGAGCGATCGGATCGAGCCGGAATTGCTGGCCAAGGTGCGCGAGGCGGCGGCGCTTTACGATGTGCCCATGGCGAGCCTGTTGGCGATGCGCCCCTGGCTGGCGGCCAGTACGCTGTCGGTCTCGGCGCTGACCCAGGCCGGCTATGATCCGAACAAAGGGGTCGACAGCGTTTTGCAGGACGAAATTCCCAAGGATCGTCAAGGGTTTCTGGAGACGGCTGCCGAGCAGATCGACTTTCTGGCGGGCAGCGACGAGGCCAGCGAAGTGCAGATGCTGGAGGGGACGCTGGCGGAAGCCGATCGCATGGTCGAGATGACCGAGGAAATGAAGGCGGCCTGGCTCGACGGCAATCCGGAGATATTGGGCGATGTGTTCATGGCCGAGGCGGGCGGCTACGGCGACGCCTTCATCGAAACGCTGATCAACCAGCGCAACCATAACTGGGTGGTCAAAATAGAGACCATGCTGACCGGCAATGAAGACGCGCTGATCGTGGTGGGCGCAGGGCATCTGATTGGCGAGAAAAGCCTCGCTAAACTATTGGAAAATAAAGGATTTTTGATAGAGCGCGTGCAATAGGAGACGCCACGACCCTGCCGGCGATCCAGTTTTGAAAGCATGGGCCACCCGGATGAACCGGGTGGCGGCGCTTGAGAAAATAACGCGTTGGTTTCCGCTCAGACCTCGCTGAAGCGTGTCCACTTGCTATCGTTCTGGCTGGATTTGACCGAGGCGGTGATGAACTGCATGCCTTCGACGCCGTCCGCCATACTGGGCAACAGCCCCTCATAGTCACTGCCCTCGCCGCGAATGACGGTGGCGAACTGGCTATACAAGGTGGCGAAGGCTTCGAGATATCCCTCGGGGTGGCCGGAGGGGATACGGACATTCATCGAGGCGGCGGGCGGCACGGAGATGGAGCCGCCACGCGTCAACAATTGGCGCGGCTTGCCGAATTCGGAGAACCACATGTAGTTCGGGTTTTCCTGACTCCATTCGAGCCCGCCCTTGTCGCCATAGATGCGCAATTGCAGACCGTTTTCCTTGCCGACAGCGACCTGGCTGGCCCAGAGCATGCCTTTGGCCCCTCCTTCAAAGCGCAGCATGATGTGCACATTATCATCAAGCTGACGCCCGGGGACAAAGGCGGTCAAGTCCGCTGAAACCGCTTCGGTTTTCTGCCCGCTGACGAACCGCAGCAGGTTGTAGGCGTGGGTGCCGATGTCGCCGATGCAACCGCCGGCGCCGGAGCGTGCCGGGTCGGTGCGCCAGGCGGCCTGCTTATTGCCTTCATCGGCCGCTTCGGTCAGCCAGTCCTGCGCATATTCGGCCTGGATGACGCGGATCTTGCCAAGCGCGCCCGAAGCCACCAGTTCGCGGGCCTGACGGATCAGCGGATAGCCGGTGTAATTATGGGTCAGCAGGAATTTTGCGCCATTTTTCGGCTTGATTTCCAAGAGCTTACGCGCGTCTTCCAAGGTCGAGGTGATCGGCTTGTCGCAGATGACGTGGATGCCGGCTTCGAGGAAGGCCTTGGCGGGGCCGAAATGCATATGGTTGGGGGTAACGATGGACACCGCCTCGATACCGTCGGGGCGGGCGGCTTCGGCCTCGGCCATTTGCTCGTAGGAGGTGTAGATGCGGTCTTCGGCGAGGCCGAGATTTTTGCCCGATTCCCGGGCGATTTCGGGGCGCGAGGAGAGGGCGCCGGCCACCAGGTCATAGTCGCCATCGAGGCGGGAAGCGATGCGGTGCACATAGCCGATAAAGGCCCCCGTGCCGCCGCCGACCATGCCAAGGCGAATGCGTTTTGCGCCGTTTTCAGCCATTTTGCGTGTCCTTAATGCTGTGTTCGCGTGAGCAGACTGTTAGCGTTGAGAGAGACATTCCCACGAAAGCGGGAAAATCCCGGCGCCGGGTGTTCAAATGGCCCCATTCTCCCCATCGTCGTCACCGCCCGCTGGTCCGGGCAATGACGACAGAGAGGACAGATTGTCGTGTGAACCCAAGCCGCTTTAGCTCAGGCCCAGCATCTTGCGGTTGGCGGCCTGGTCGGTGCCGGCGCCGGCGAAGTCGTCGAAGGCTTTTTCGGTGACGCGGATGATATAGCTCTTGATCAGCTCGGCGCCTTCGCGCGCGCCGTCCTCGGGATGCTTGATGGCGCATTCCCATTCGAGCACCGCCCAGCCGTCGAAATCATTGGCAGTGAGCTTGGCGAAGATGGCGGGGAAATCGACCTGGCCATCGCCGATGGAGCGGAAGCGCCCTGCCCGGTTCACCCAGGACTGAAAACCGCCATAGACGCCCTGGCGCCCGGTCGGGTTGAACTCGGCGTCCTTCACGTGGAAGGCCTTGATGCGATCCTTGTAGATGTCGATGTAGTCGAGATAGTCGAGCTGCTGCAGCACGAAGTGGCTCGGATCGTAGAGCAGGTTGGCGCGCGGGTGGTTGTTCACGCGCTCGAGGAACATCTCGTAGGAGACGCCGTCGTGCAGGTCTTCGCCGGGATGGATTTCGTAGCAGACATCGACGCCGGCATCATCGAAGGCGTTGAGGATCGGGGTCCAGCGGCGGGCCAGCTCGTCGAAGGCCTCCTCGACAAGACCGGCAGGACGCTGGGGCCAGGGATAGACATAGGGCCAGGCGAGCGCACCCGAGAAGGTGGCGTGGGCCTTGAGGCCGAGATTTTGCGAGGCCTTGGCGGCGTGCTTGAGCGTTTGCACGGCCCATTCCTGCCTGGCCTTGGGATTGCCATGCACGGAGGCAGGCGCGAAGCCGTCGAAAGCGGTGTCATAGGCCGGGTGCACGGCGACCAGCTGCCCCTGGAGATGGGTCGACAGCTCGGTGATCTCCAGCCCATGGCTGTTCACCACGCCCTTGATCTCGTCGGCATAGGTCTTTGAGCTGGCGGCCTTTTCGAGGTCGATGAAGCTCGACACCCAGGTCGGGATCTGCACGCCCTTATATCCGAGGCCGGCGGCCCAGCGGCAGATATTGTCCAGAGTATCAAACGGCGCGGTGTCGCCGGCGAACTGGGCCAAAAAGATAGCGGGCCCCTTGATGGTGCGCATGGCAGTTCTCCTCTCCTTGGGCCGGCCGACGCATGGCGCCCGGGCCCCATCCACAGTGCGGGTCGTATTGCCCGCTTATGCCAAACGGACGGCGGTTTCCCGCCGCCCGGCTCATTTCCAGACCAGTCTTGACCAGCGCCCGGCCCGAGTCAATGAGGTACGTTCGTCAGACCTTGAGCAGGGCGCGGGCGTCTTCGATGCCCAGCGCGCGCGGACGCTCGCAGGTGGTGGTCAGGGTCAGAACCTCGCCGGTTTCGCCAGCCTTCAGAAGGCCGGTCATGACCTCGACGACATGCACGGCCACATCGAGACCGCAGCGCGCCAGCTGGCCGTTCTCGTGCGAGAGCATCATGTCGGCAAGACCGGCGCAGCGATAATTGGCGCGCGGATTGTCCTGATCGAGGCCCTGGTTCGGCTTGCCGAAGGGGTGATCCCAGGCCGCGACGGGCGAACGCGTTCCATCGAGCGCGGCGGTGACCAGATCGCCGCCGAAGAAGTTCGGATCGGGCACAAAGATCGAGCCGTCCGTGCCATAAAGCTCGATATTGTGGTGGCCATGGGCCGCCACGTCCCAGCTGGCGCCGATGGTGACGATGGCGCCGTTGTGGAACTCGAGAATGCCGTGGATGGTGGTCGGGGTGCCGACCTTGATGACGCTGCCCTTATTGGGACCTTCGGCGGTGACCACGCGCTCGCCGCGCGCCATATTGGTGAAGGCGGAGAGCTTCCTGACCGGGCCGAGCAGATGCACGAGGTCGGTGATGTAATAGGGGCCGAGATCGAGGATCGGACCGCCGCCGGGCTGGAAGAAGAAGTCCGGATTGGGGTGCCAATGCTCCATGCCGCGGCTCATCACATGGGTGGTGCCGCTCATGATCTTGCCGAGCTTGCCGCTATCGATGATGTCGCGGGCCTGCTGGTGGGCGCCACCGAGGAAGGTGTCGGGCGCCGAGCCAACCTTGAGATTGCGCTCCTCGGCCGCCTTTTTGAGGGACAGCCCCTCCTCGATCGACAGGACGAAGGGTTTTTCCGAATAGGAGTGCTTGCCGGCCGAGATGATGTCCATCGAGACGCGATAATGCGCCGCCGGAACGGTGAGATTGACGATGACGTCGATCTCGCTGTTCTTGAGCAGCTCGTCGGGGGTCTGGGCCGCGACCTTGAACTCCTCGGCGCGCCGCTTGGCCGCCTCGGGAACGATATCGGCCACGGCGCGCACCTCGAGCCCCTTGAACAGGGGAGCGAGGCCGAGATAGGCGGCGGAAATATTGCCGGCACCCATGATGCCGACGCCATAGGTCTTGGCCATGGCTTAGACTCCGAAGCTCTTGAGTGTTTCCATCGAGCGGCGGGCGAAGCGGATCGCATCGGCCGGCTTGTCGTGTTCGAGAACGAAATAACGCGCCCTGGACCTGGCCTTGACGTCGGCGATCAGCGTCTTCCAGTCGAGCGTGCCGTGGCCAACATCGGCCCAGCCGTCTTCATCGGCATTTTCGCCGGCCTTGGCGATGTCCTTGACGTGCACGGCGGTGATGCGGTTGCCCAGCTTGCTGAGCCAGGCCTGCGGGTCCTCATTGGCCTTGACCACCCAGGCCAGGTCCATTTCCCACTGCGTGTCGGGCGAAGCATCCAGGATCAGCTCCATCGGCGTCCTGCCATTGGCGTCGCGAGTGAATTCCCAGTGGTGGTTGTGATAGCCGAAGCCCTTGCCGGCCGCCTTGAAGGCCGCCGCGATCCGAGCCAGACCCTCGGCGAATTCCTGCCAGTTGCCGCCGCCGGTGCGGAAGGCATCCGAGGGAGGGGCCGGGCAATACACCGTCTCGATGCCAACGGTGTCGATGATCTTGAGCGCCGCGTCGGTATCTTCAAGCTGGGCATAGCCCATATGGGCCGTCGGCATGGCGACACCGGCGTTTTTGAGGCTCTGCGCCAGCGCGGCGGGATCGGCGAACTGGCCGCCCCAGCCCTCGACCTGAGTATAGCCCAGGCTGGCGAGCGTCTTGAGGGTATCATCCAGCGACGCCTCGTTGCGTGCGCTGTAGAGCTGGTAGGAGAAGTCCATTTTCGGCCTCGTACAGGAATTCAGAAATGCGGGCATCGCGCCGACCGGGAGATAGCCCGAGCACGGCCTTGCGTCGCCGCCTCCGGGCAGATCGACCGCCGGGAAAGTAATGTGATTTGCCGGAAACCGGCGGGACGGCGCCCCATGGGGCGCCGCCGGAGATGCAAATGGCCTCGGCGTCGCGCGCGTTGGTGCGGACTGTTCGCAACCGCCACCGCCCGGCTGGTCCGGGCCATGACGGCGAAGAGAATGTCCGTCTCCACGCCCGGCGCTTTAAAGACGGTTTTCCGTCTTCACGTCGAAGAGCGAACCACGCGCGATATCGAAACCGAGGGTAACCTTGTCGCCGGCGGCCAGCGGAACATCGCTGGAGCAGCGGAAGGTGACGGGCACGCCGGCAACCTTGGTCCAGGCCAGGGTTTCCGAGCCCATCGGCTCGACGATCTCGACCTCGGCTTCGGCCTGGAACGGCATGGCGCCGGCAGCTTCACCGATGAAGATATGTTCGGGGCGAACGCCGAGCACGGCCTGGCTCGAACCGGCGGGCGCCGCCTCGAAATCATAGGCGCCCACCGCGATCCTCGTGCCGTCGGTGGCGGTGAAGGTCTGGCCTTCCAGCGTGCCTTCGATGAAGTTCATCGAGGGCGAACCGATGAAGCCGGCGACATAGAGATTGGTCGGCTTGTTGTAGATGGTGTGCGGATCGGCCAGCTGCTGGATGACGCCATTTTTCATGATGGCGATGCGATCGGCCAGCGTCAGGGCCTCGATCTGGTCGTGGGTGACGTAGATCATGGTGTTCTTGAGGCGCTGGTGCAGGCGCTTGATCTCGACGCGCAGGTCGCTTCGCAGCTTGGCGTCGAGATTGGACAGCGGCTCGTCGAAAAGGAACACGTCAACGTCGCGCACCAGGGCGCGGCCGATGGCGACGCGCTGGCGCTGGCCACCGGAAAGATTGGCCGGCTTGCGCTGCAGGAGCGGCTCGATCTGCAGGATTTCGGCGGCCCGCTTGACCCGGCTCTCGATCTCCGCCCTGGGCATGCCGGCAACGCGCA
>JAHCJW010000167.1 GCA_026126125.1 Devosia sp. | reverse complement strand
GGCCTGCTCATCTGGATTGGCTTCGCGATCGCGGTGACGATCGAGGATTACCGCAACGGCCACTGGTAATCCGCCACAGCCTCCCTTCAGTTCAAATCCAGCGCATAGGCCTTGAGGGTTTTGCCGGGGATGAAGCCGAGCACTTTTTCGTTGGTGGCGCGCAGATAGACGCGTGGGGCATGGCCGGCCATATGGGCCTGCAGCCAGCGCGCCGCGACGAGGCACCAGCGATTGCCCGCGACAAGGCCGGGAAAGGCGAACTCGGGGCGCGGCGTCGACAGATCGTTGCCGACACGGGCCGAATAGGCGAGAAAATCGTCACTGGCCTCGATGCACACCAGATGCACCGCGGCACTGTCGGGGCCGGCGGCGCAATAGCCGGTGCGGAAAAAGCCGGTCAGCGGATCGTGGGAACAGGGCTGCAACGCCTCGCCCAAGACATTGCGCTCGGCCGGCGCCTCGAAATGCGGCGAAAAATTCATTTCCCGGCCCCCGGGCGGGTCATTCGCCTTCGTCCTGGCGGCTGAGCACTTCCTTGACCTTGGAATTGATCTGGTCGAGCGAATAGGGCTTGGGCAGGAAATCGACGCTCTGGTCGTCCTCGATGTCGCGGCGCACGCTTTCCTCGGCATAGCCCGACACGAAGATCACCTTGAGCTTGTAGCCCTTTTCGCGGATGGCCTTGAGCAGGGTCGGACCATCCATCTCGGGCATGACGACGTCGGAAATGATCAGGTCGACGTTGAAGTCGTTATCTTCGAGCACATACATCGCCTCCTCGCCGCTATCGGCCTCGAGAACCTCATAGCCGGTGGCGCGCAGGGCGCGGGCGGAGAAGGCGCGGACGCTTTCTTCGTCTTCCACCAGCAGAATGCGCTCATGGCCGGTCAAATCCTTGGCCGGCGCGGTGGCGGCGGCCACCTTGGCGGCGATCTCGGCCTCGCTGGCCACATGGCGCGGCAGGAAAATCTTGAACGTGGTGCCGACGCCGACCGTCGAGACGGGATAGATGAACCCCTCGGTCTGCTTGACGATGCCATAGACGGTCGAGAGCCCGAGCCCGGTGCCCTTGCCCAACTCCTTGGTGGTGAAGAAGGGCTCGAAGATCTTGTGCAGCACTTCCGGGCTCATGCCGGTGCCGGTATCCTCGACATCGATGAGCACGTAATCGGCAGCGACCATGCCCTCGAATTTGAGGTTCATCACCTCGGCTTCCGAGACATTGGAGGTACGGATGGTGATCGCGCCGCCATTGGGCATGGCGTCGCGGGCATTGACCACGAGGTTGATGATTACCTGTTCGAGCTGCACCACATCGGCGCGCACCGGCCAGATATTGCGGCCATGTTCGACGGTAAGCTGGTTCTTCTCGCCGATCATGCGCTTCAACAGCACGGTAAGATCGTCGACGATCAGCGGCAGCTCGAGCACTTGCGGGCGCAGCGTCTGGCGGCGCGAGAAGGCCAGCAGCTGGCGGGTAAGGCCGGCGGCGCGATTGGCGTTCTGCTTGATCTGCATCAGCTCGCTGAACGAAGGATCGCCCGGCTTGTGCTTGAGCAGCAAAAGATCGGAAAAGCCGATAATGGCGGTCAGCAGATTGTTGAAATCGTGGGCGACGCCGCCAGCCAGCTGGCCCACGGCCTGCATCTTCTGGCTCTGGGCGAACTGGGCTTCGAGCTTGCGCTGATCGGTCATGTCGAGGGCATAGACATTGACCTGCTCGGGCGAGCCGGCGCTGACCTCGGAGGCGGAGATATAGAGGCGAACGGCGTGTTCGCCCTCGGCGCTGAGCAGGGCATCCACCGGCTCGACCTCGGAGCGCTGCGCGGTGGCATCGGCCAGGGCCCGCGCCAGCTTGTCGCGGCTCGCTTCGCCGATCAGATCCTGCAACGGCTGCAGCTCGACGCTCTTTTCCTCGCCGGCCCAGCGGAAAATGCGACCGAAGGGGGCATTGGTGCGCACGATGCGGCCTTCACCGTCGAGCGTGGCGATGGCGAAAGGCGTATCGTTGAAAAAGCGCGAGAACCGCACTTCGGCAGCGCGCAGCTCTTCCTCGCTATCGGGCGCGCTCGACATATCGAGCACCAGCGTGCGCGTTTCACCCAATTCGCCGTCGGCCAGCCGCGCCGCACGGTGCAGGAGGCGCACCGGCAGCGTCGTTCCATTGCGGCGCACGAGGTCGATATCGATGATCTCGGTGCGGATTTCGCCATCGCGGCGGCCGCGCATCAGCAGCGAAGCGCCATCGCCGCGCACCACATCGCTGAGGCGAAGCTGGCCGGCATTGAACTCGGCCAGATCATAGCCCAGCCAATCGGCCAGGGTGGAGTTGAGATATTGAATCTGGCCCTGCGCGTCGGCAGAGAAAAAACCGGAGGGCGAATGATCGAGATAGTCGATGGCGCGCTGGAGATCGCGGAACGCCGTCTCGTTGCTTTCGCGATCGCGGGTGATGTCCTCGATGGTCCAGGCGACCATGGGCTTGCTGGTATCGTCGGTCTCGGGCAGCGGCCGCACGGCGACGCGATACCAGAAGGCGCGCGCGGCATCGGCGGCAGCGCCACCCAGACCGCCGGGAATGCGAATGCTCTCAAAGGCGCTGCGCCCGTCCTTGGCGGCGCGGGCCAGCCGATAGATCGCCTCGCTGGCATCGGCGTGACCGGCGAAAAGACGCGGAATGCCAACCGGCAGGCCGTTGTGCAAGGCGCCCGGAAACGTTCCGTAGCTGGAATTGACATAGGCGATCTTGCCGTCGCGATCGGCGACGATGGTCCCCTGCCCGGCGCTGTCGACCACGGCATTGGCGATGGTTCGGCGCTCATCGGCGCCGGAAAAACGGAAGAGCCCCGCCGCCAGCCCGAACAGGAAGAACACGCCGGCCACGGCGAGCAGCCCGACAAAGGTCATCACCAGTTCCGGCGGAATGGTGTCGCCGAACAAAGCAAAGCCGACGGCGCCGGCAACCAGCACCAGGCCCAGCGCCACGACGCGCCACAATCCCGCGCCACCGCGCGACGATGCCAGAACCGGATCGGGGTAGCTGTCCTCGCCAAGCGGCGTTATGGCCATGGGAAAACGCTCCAGCACGAGACCTGCCCCGAATCGGGACATACAAGGTCTAGCAAATGGTCCGGTCCGGGGGGAGAGCGAAGGCGGTTTTAAACATGGTTGGGAGTGAGGAGAGGGTATGGCCTGTGGGTTCGAGCGCCCTGCCTCTCATCCCCCCACCTCTCATCCCCCCACCTCTCATCCCCCCACCCCAGCCCTCCCGGCGAGGGGGGAGGCTGCGTGGGTTCGACACACGCTCGGGCCTTGATGGCTATCGCGCCGTTCAGGCCCGCCAGCTCGATTTCTTGAGGCGCATGACGAAGCCGATGATTTCGGCGACGGCCTTGTAATGGTCGGCGGGAATGATCTGATCGACATCCACCGAGGCGAAGAGGGCTCGCGCCAGAGGCGGGTTTTCGATGATCGGCACGTCGCTTTCCTTGGCCAGCGCGCGGATGCGCAGCGCCACGGCATCGGCGCCCTTGGCCACGCAGATCGGGGCCGGCATGGACTTGTCGTATTTGAGCGCCACGGCGAAGTGGGTCGGGTTGGTGATGACCACGGTGGAATCGGGCACCGCCGCCATCATGCGCTTGCGCGCCTTTTCCTGACGCAACTGGCGGATGCGGCCCTTCACATGCGGGTCGCCTTCCATCTGCTTGTATTCGTCGCGCGTTTCCTGAACCGTCATCATCTGACGCTTCCACCATTTCTGGCGCATATAAAGGAAATCGGCCCCGGCGATGAAGGTGACGACCAGCAGCACGGCGGTCAGAATCTTGACCGCCATCTCCTGCACGTCGGCCAGGATGATCAGCGGATCGGCCGTCATCATCGTGTCGAGCCGGTCGCGCTCGGGCCAGGCGACCATGAAGACGACGATGCCGACAAGACTGATCTTGATCAGGCCCTTGCCGAAATTGATCAGCGCATCGATGGAAAACAGCCGCTTGGCGCCGGCAAGGGGCGAAATCTTCGACAGCTTGGGCGTGATCGGCTCGGTGGACAGCAAGGGGCGATGCTGCACCAGATTGGCGGCCAGCCCGCAGATATAGAGCACAGCCAGCGGCGCCAGGATGACGCCGATCAGCGACAGGCCGAGCCCGGTGACGAAACCGGCAAAGCCCGAGCCATCGACGTCGAACTGATCGGCATTCATCAGCACCAGTTGCAGCGACGCGCTGATCTGGCTGGCGGTCCAGGGCGCCAGCGCCGAAAAGATGATCGCCGTTCCCACCAGCATGAACCAGGTCGTCACCTCCTGGCTCTTGGCCACGTCGCCCTTTTTGCGCGCGTCCTCGAGCTTTTTCTGGGAGGGGTCTTCGGTTTTGCTGTCCTGCTCGGGTGCGTCAGACACCGCGCGCCTCCATCAGCTTGGGCCGGAGCATCGCCATGATCAGCCCCGCCACATGGCCAGATGATTTTCAAAGGCCGTCAGATACCAGCCCATCATCATCAGCAACAACAAGGCGAACAACACCAGCCCGGCCAGGATATTGGCCGGCATGAGAATGAAATAGACCTGCAATTGCGGCATCAGGCGGGCAAGAATGCCGGCGCCGAGGTTGAAGATGAGGCCGAAGACGATGAACGGCGCCGCCATCTGCACACCGACGCTGAAGGCGCCGGCCAAGGTGCGCAGGGCCAGCTGCATCGGGTCTTCGGACAGAATCGGCGTCGTCGGGGTGAAGATCTCGTAGCTTTCATAGATCGCCGCCAGCGCCACATGATGCAGATCAGTGGCAAAAATCAGCGTTACCCCGAGAAACGACAGGAAACTGGCGAAAACCGCGCTCTGCATGCCCTGCTGGGTCGGATCGGCCGCCATGGCGCCGCTCAGGCCGGTCTGGAAGGCGACGATGGCGCCCGCCACCTGCGTGGCCATGACCGTGATGCGGATGATGGCGCCGATGATGAGACCGACCGCCAGCTCGTGGAACAGGATTTCGAGAAAACCGGCGAAATCATTGGGCCGCGCCGGAATGGCCTCGGCCAGCAGCGGATAGAAGACGAAGGCCAGCAACAGCGCAAAGGTGAGGCGCATGCGCACGGGAATGGTATTCTCACCCAGCGCCGGCATCAGCATGAGCATGGAGCCCACCCGCGCGAAGATGATCATGTAGCTATAGGCGGCCGCCGGGCCCCAATCGAGGCTGAGGGTGAACATTACCCGCCGACGATGATCATATCGACCACGCGCATCATGTAGCCCGACATGGTTGCGCCCAGAAAAGGCAGCGCGATCAGCATGGTGATGAAGATGGCGATGATTTTGGGAACGAAGACCAGGGTCATTTCCTGAATCTGCGTCAGCGCCTGAAACAGCGCGATGACCACGCCCACGACCAAGCCGACCAGCATCATCGGCAAGGACATGATGATCAGGGTCCAGATGCCCTGGCTGGCGATGTCGAGAGCTTCGGCGCCGGTCATTGTCACCGCCTCCGCTGCGGTCAATGCCGCAATGGTAGCTGATTCCCGATCCGCATCAGCATCGAATTGGCGGCGGCATCGCCGCAGCCCGAAGCGAACGCATGCCGATCAGATCGGCATGCGCATGATTTCCTCGTAGGAGGCGATGACGCGATCGCGAATGGTGACGATGCTTTCGATGGCCATTTCGGTCTGCGACAGCGCGGTGACCATATCGACGATATTGGCCTTGCCATTGACCGTATCGAGCGCCAGCTGGTCGGAAACGCGGCCGCCATCGACGACGCCCTGCACGCTCTGGGCGAGGATCTGGGCGAAATCATTGCCCGGCTGCGCCGTCGCGCCGCCCAGCGGCGCGCCCGGAAGAGCGGCCTGCTGCAGCATCAGGCTGGCCGTATCGCCGATCATGGCGACACTGACCGGATCGGCGGCGCGCGTCTCGACGACACCCTGCACGCTCTGCGCCAGCATCTGCGCGAAATTGGGACCGCCGGCGACGGCAGCGGCAGTGTCGCTATCGGGGCGCGTGGTGAGGCGGCTGGCATTGCCGTAAGCAGCCGCCGCGATGTTGAATGGCGTGGAAGCCATGATCGACGCTCCTGAAAAATTCAACCGCGCAGGATGTCGAGCGTCTGCCCGAGCATCTGGCGGGTCACCGAGACCACATTAAGATTTGCTTCATAACTGCGCTGGGCCTGGCGCATATCCATCGTCTCGATCAGCGTGTTGACGTTGGGATATTGCACATAGCCATTGGCGTCGGCCGCCGGATGGCCGGGCTCGTAGCGCGGATTGAAATCGCTCATATCCTTGGCCACGCGGCCCATCTTGACCGTGCTGCCACCAATTTCATTGTTGTAGGTGGACAGGAAAGTGGGCACGCGGCGGCGATAGGGCTCGCCCCCGGTGGTGGTCGCGGTGGAATCGGCGTTGGCGATGTTTTCCGCGATGACGCGCATGCGCGCGGTCTGGGCATGCAGACCCGTGGCGGCGATCCGAATTGAGCTGCTGAAATCCATGACGCTTTATCCTTACGCTGTCTTGCCCATGGCGGTGCGCAGGATGCGGACCGATTTCTGGTAGAGATTGGTGGCGGCCTGATAGTCCATCATATTGGTGGTGACCTTCATCATCTCGTCTTCGAGCGTGATGCCGTTGCCGCGCGGGGTGACTTCGAAATTGGCCATTCTCTGGTCCGAAAAGCCGGAGCTGGCGCCGATGGAAGACGTGATGTGGCGGGGCTGCGTCGCCTGGGTCACCACCTCGGGCGAGCTGACCATGTTCACACGATCGCCGAAATTATACTGCTTGAGATCACGGCCGCGAAAACCGGGATTGTCAGCATTGGCCACGTTTTCCGCGAGCAGGCCTTGACGCGCCTGATGCCAGCGCATCTTGTCCGTCAGCGCCGCGAAAACCGGCAGATCCATGAGGCCCATGAGGCGTCCCCGAGTCCAATGAGATATAGGCAAATCCTGCCCATTTAGGGTTAACGAACGGTTAATAGCCCGGTAATACTGACCCATCTCGCCTCGCATTCTGCAAGATTGGCTGATTTGACTGGGCAGAAACTGCCAGCATGAGTCGGCTGGCGATAGAA
>JAHCJW010000166.1 GCA_026126125.1 Devosia sp. | reverse complement strand
CTCCGGCTACGGCCTGGTGGCGCGCCAGAATGCGGGCAACACCCCGTTCCGCTTCATGCCCCAGCTCTGGGCCTATGGCGGCGGTGCGCTCGATGAAGCCGAAGCGTCGCCGGGCTATCAGGAGGTCTATCTCGACAATGATGGCGCCAAGGCGGCGCTGCAGGCGGCCTACGACATGTATGTCCGCGACAAGTCGGTGCCTACATCGGCCCTGACCAATACCCAGAACGAGAACCAGGCCCCCTTCATTGCTGGCCAACTGGCCATGATGATCGCCCACCCGTCCGAATATGCCAAGATGGTGGACCTGGCCGGGCAGGCGACCGGCGCCGACAAGGAAATCGCCGACACGGTGGTGGCCAATATGCGCTATGGCCTGATCCCGGAAGGTCCGGCGCGGCGCGCCGTGGTCTTCGGCGGCTCCAACATGCATTTCATCAATGAGGAATATGTCGAGGGCGGCTTTGACGAGCAGGCGGCCAGGGCCTTCGCCTGCTTCTGGAACAGCCCCGAATGGTCGACAAAGCTTGCCTGGACCGGCTCCAACCCCGGCAATCTCGCCGGGTTCAAGACCCAATGGATGAAGGAACGGCTGGATACGATCAAGTTCCTCGACGTGACCACCTCCATGCTCCCCAGCGGTATCCCGTTCCCGGTCATCCCAGAGGCAACCGAGATCATGAATATCATCGTCCCGGACATGCTCCAGAACGCGCTGACGGAACGCATGACCGTGGATCAAGCCGCCGAGGACGCAGCCACAAAGGTCAAAGCCCTGATTGGCGGAGGCCTGTAGCGGAAGCCGGCAGTCGGTCTTCTCCTTATGCTCGGCACCCTCTCCCTGAGGGGGAGGGCGTCAGGCACGCATGATGGAACAACCCGAATGTCGATTGTGGCCCGCGCCACATTCCTCCGGCATCGACCGGTGACGCCCCAGCGCCACCGGTTCCTCCCAAACTGATGGAAAGGACGGCTCCGTGAGCATTGCGACGGGACGGGCCGAAGGCCCATCGACCATCCATGCAAGGCGATCGGCCGGTATTGTGGGCCGTATCGTCGCGCATCGTACTGATTATCTCTACGTGCTGCCTGCTCTCATCGTCATGCTGGTGGTGATTGCATTTCCGATCTACTACACGATCGAGTTGAGCTTCTTTCGCACGCCGCCCAATTTGCAGATGCGGGACAAGATCTGGACCGGGCTGAGCAACTATACCACTGTTCTCAACTCCAGCGTTTTCCATGAGGTCACGATCCAGACCATCATCTGGACCTTGGCATCGACCTCCATTGCCTTCCTGCTGGGTCTGGGCGCCGCTCTGTCGCTCCACCGTGAATTCGTCGGTCGGGGTGTGCTCCGCGCCTTGTTGCTGATCCCCTATGTGATCAGCGCGGTGGCTGCGTCCTATGTGTGGAAGTGGCTCTACCATTCCGATTTCGGCGTCATTGGCGCCATCTCGGTGCAATTGGGCTTCACCGCCGAGCCGATCAACTTCCTCGACAATCGCCAGACGGTTCTCGCCTCACTGATCGTGGTCAATATCTGGAAGTAGTTTTCCTTCGCCATGGTCATGCTGATGGCGGGGCTGCAGACCGTGCCCGATCAGTTGCACCGTGCCGCCATGGTCGATGGCGCCAACACCTGGAACCGTTTCTGGCATGTTACTTTCCCCCATCTCAAAGGGGTCTCGATGGTCACCGTGCTGCTGTTGCTGGTGGCCAATTTCAATTCCTTCATCATCCCCTTTGTCATGACCGGCGGCGGCCCCGCGGACGCTTCCCATATCTGGATCACCCATATTTACCAGCTCGCCTTCGGGCGCCAGCAATGGGGTGTGGCCTCTGCCTATGCGGTGATCCTGTTCATCGTGATGATGACGCTCGGCTACTTCTATGTGAAGGCGCTGACGCGTGGCGATGAAAACCGGGCAGGGGGCTGAGCCATGACCGTGATTTCCGCGACTGCGATCCGGCCCAAGGTCAAAAGGAAAATCGATTGGTGGCGCTGGGCCGGGCGCGGCTTTCTCACCTTTCTGTTGCTGTTCACCGTCCTGCCCATGGCCTGGATGATCCTGACCTCGGTCAAGTCCCAGTTCGCCGCCATGCAGTATCCGCCGCAATGGTGGCCGAGCGAACCGACGCTGAACAATTATTTCAAGCTGCTCGATCCGCGCGGACGCATCGGCCAGGATTTCCTGCGCTACTTCTGGAACAGTTTTTATGTGTCGGTGCTCACCACCATTCTGGGCGTGGTGGTGGCGGTGCCGGCGGCCTATGCCTTCTCCCGCTTCCGCTTCCCCGGCCGCAATTTCATGTTCTTCGCGGTCCTGGTGCGCAACATGTTCCCGGCGGTCGTGTTCCTCATGCCGCTATTCCTGCTGATGCGCTGGATGGGCCTGGTCAACACACATGGCTCGCTGATCCTGACCTATCTGACCTTTGGCCTGCCGCTCTCCATCTGGCTGCTCAAGGGCTTTTACGACAACATTCCCATCCAGCTCGAACAGGCCGCCCGCATCGATGGCGCGACGCGCTTCCAGGCTTTTATTTACATTGTCATGCCGCTTTCCACGCCGGGCATCATCGCCACGTCGATCTTCTCGTTCATCGGCGCCTGGAATGAATATGTCTACGCCTACACCTTCCTGTCGCGCGACTCCCAGATGACCCTGCCGGTGGGCATCCAGCGCTTCTTCACCGAGTTCGCCACCGATTGGCCTGGCCTGATGGCCGCGACCTTCCTGATGAGCGTGCCGGTCGTGGTGATGTTCCTCGTCCTGCAAAAATACTTCGTGCGCGCCCTCACTGAAGGCGCCGTCAAACACTAGGAGAAATTTGATGGCCGAGGTCGTCCTCTCGCACGTCATGAAGAGCTACGGCAGTCTCTACGCCGTCAACGACGTCTCCTTCACGGTCGAACACGGCGAATTTGTCGCGCTTGTCGGGCCCTCGGGATGCGGCAAGACCACGACGCTTAACCTCATTGCCGGGCTCATTCCCATGTCGGGCGGCGATATCGCCATTGGCGACCGCATCGTCAACGATCTCGACCCAAAGGACCGGGATATAGCCATGGTGTTCCAGAACTATGCGCTCTACCCCAACAAGACCGTCTACAAAAACCTCGCTTTCCCCTTGCAGATGCGCAAGCTGCCTGCGGCCGAAATCGACCTCAAGGTCAGGAAGGCGGCCGAAGTGCTCGACATGGTGCATCTGCTCGAGCGCAAGCCGCGCGAGCTTTCCGGCGGCCAGCAGCAGCGCGTTGCTCTGGGTCGGGCCCTGGTGCGCGACCCCGCCGTTTTCCTGATGGACGAACCACTGTCCAATCTCGATGCCAAGCTGCGCGTGCAGATGCGCAGCGAGCTCAAGCGCTTCCACCACAACCTCAACGCCACCGTCGTCTATGTCACCCACGATCAGCTCGAGGCGGTCACCATGGCCGACAAGATGGCGGTGATGAATGGCGGCGTGCTCCAGCAATACGATAGCCCGGCCAATGTGTTCGCCAATCCGGTCAACACGTTCGTGGCCAGCTTCATCGGCAGCCCGGCCATGAGCCTCATTCCGCTCGAAGCGGCTGGAAACGCGCTCATAAGTCCGGAAGGGTGGGAATTGCCCCTTTCCGCGATGAATGCGCGCAAGGCCGCGGCTTCGACCACCAACAAGGTGATCCTGGGGGCGCGCCATTCGACACTGACGCTTCACAAGGCACCCTCGCCGGGCTCGGTGCCCGGCAAGGTCTACACGGTCGAACCGACCGGCGACGTGACTTTCGCGCAGATCTTCATCAATGGCGCCCTGGTCAATATCAGCCTCGACCCCACGGTGGCCCTCGCGCCCGATGAGCATGTCTGGGTCGAATTCGACCAGGAGCGCCTGCATCTTTTCGATGCCGAGACCACCATGGCCCTGGCGGCCAGCTAATCCCGAACCGATCGGCCCACATCGAGTGGGCGTCCCGAAGCCCCTAGTCCACGAGCAAGCGATGAACAGTCCCGAGGAAGCCCTCAACCACGTCAACACCAGCTCCAATCCGTCGGCGTTGCGGATTACCGACATGCGGGTGGCCGAAATCGTCGGTGCCCCCTTCACCACGGCCATTCTCAAGATCTACACCAATCAGGGCCTTGTCGGGTTGGGCGAGGTTCGCGACGGGGCCAGCGCCACCTATGCGCTGATGTTGAAAAGCCGGCTGCTCGGCGAGAATCCCTGCGACATCGACAGGCTGTTCCGGCGGATCAAGCAATTCGGCGGCCATGGTCGGCAGGGCGGTGGCGTGTCGGCGGTCGAGATCGCGCTGTGGGATCTGGCCGGCAAGGCCTATGGCGTGCCGATCTACCAGATGCTGGGGGGCAAATTTCGCGACAAGGTTCGCATGTATTGCGATACCGACGCGAGCGTGCCGAGCGGAAAGGAAACCGGTAAGCGGCTCAAGGAGCGGATGGATCTGGGCTTCACCTTTCTCAAGATGGATCTCGGTCTGATGCAGATCGTCGATACGCCGGGATCGGTGGTGGCGCCGGCCGGCTCGCTCGAAAGCTACAGGATTCATCCCGATCATCGTGCGGTCAAATCGATGGAGGATCGCCGCGCCCGCAATGCGGCCTATGACGTGCACAATGTGCGCCATCCCTTTACTGGTCTTGCCTTCACCGAAAAGGGCCTCGAATTGCTCGAGCAATATATCTACGAGGTTCGCGAGGTGATCGGCTACGATATCCCGCTCGCTATCGATCACGTCGGTCATATCTCGTTGCAGAACGGCATCCGGCTTGCCCGCCGCATCGAGAAATATGCCCCCGCCTGGCTCGAAGACGTGATCCCCTGGCAATATACCGACCAGTATCGCCAACTGCAGGAGGCGACCTCGGTGCCGATCTGCACCGGCGAGGACATCTACCTCAAGGAGGCGTTCGAGCCTCTGCTCAAGTCCGGTATCTCCATTATCCATCCGGACGTGCTGACCTCGGGTGGCATCCTGGAAACCAAGAAGATCGGCGATGCCGCGCAGGACCATGGGGTGGCGATGGCTATCCATATGGCGGAAAGCCCTGTCGCCTGCATGGCTGCGGCCCATGTGGCGGTGGCGACGGAAAACTTCATGGCGCTCGAATACCACTCGGTCGACGTGTCCTGGTGGGACGACATCGCCATCGGTTTGCCGGCGCCGCTGGTGCGCAACGGCTTCATCACCGTTCCGGATAAGCCAGGCCTGGGTATCGACGACATAAATGATGAGGTCATCAGCCAGCACCTGCAGCCCGGAGTGAAGGGTATCTGGCAACCCACCGACCAGTGGGACGACGAATATAGCTGGGATCGCACCTGGAGCTGACGGGCGATGAAGATCACCAATATTCTTTCCTATCCGACCTGGGTGGGCACGCGAAACCAGCTGATCGTCAAGGTCGAGACTGATGAAGGCATCTATGGTTGGGGGGAAAGCGGCCTCTCTGGCCGCGAAAAAGCAGTCGTCGGCGCCATTGAGCATTACCGGGAATTCCTCATTGGCCGCGACGCTATGGCGATCGGAGCGCTCTGGCAGGAGATGTATCGCAGCCAGTATTTCGAGGGCGGCCGCGTCCTGACGGCCGCCATTTCGGCCATCGACATTGCCCTTCACGACATCAAGGGGAAGGCTCTGGGCGTGCCTGTCTATCAATTGCTGGGCGGCAAGCAGCGAGACGTCATTCCCACCTTCGCCACCACCAGGGGGCCTTGTGGTCCGGACATTGTCGAGCAGGCCAAGGAGCTGATGGAGCTCGGCTGGGATGCCGTGCGCCTTTTTCCGCATGATCACGGCAGTTCACAAATATACGAGCCGCGACAGTCAATTGCGGAAACGGCCCGCTGGTGCGTCAAGGCGCGCGAGGCGCTTGGCGAGAGAGTGGTGCTCGGCATCGACTACCACCATCGCCTGTCCGTGGCCGAGGCCGCCAGCTTCTGCCAGAAAATGCCGTCCGGCACGCTGGATTTTCTTGAGGAGCCTATCCGCGACGAAACCCCGGAAGCCTATGAAGCCCTGCGCCGATTGACCGATATCCCCTTCGCCATTGGCGAGGAGTTTGCCAGCAAGTGGCAGTTCCTGCCCTATATCGAGCGCGACATTCACCAGTTCAATCGCATCGACATCTGCAATGTCGGCGGCTTCACCGAAGCGATGAAGGTCGCCGGCTGGAGTGAGGCGCATTATGTCGATCTGATGCCGCATAATCCGCTGGGTCCGGTCTGTACGGCGGCAACCATCCATTTTTCCGCCGCCGTCGCCAATTTTTCCTGGCTCGAAACCCGCGCCTCGCCGGGCGAACTCTATCATGGCTTCGGCGACGAAACGATTTTCCCGGTTCAGCCGCGTTTGCGGGGCGCGGTCTACGATGTCCCCGAGGGCCCCGGCTTGGGGGTCGAAATCGACGAGGCGGCGGTCAAGCGGCAGGCCTTCAAATTCTGGGAAGCCCCGCATCTGCGCCGCACTGACGGCTCCATCACCAATTGGTAAGGCAGGAACATTCGTCATGACGCATACCTCAGACATCGCGCGCCCGCCGAGGGAACTCATCGAGGGTATCCTTGCGGTAGGTGCCGCCTCCGCCTCGTCCACGCTGGCGCATATGGGGCTTCGCAACTGTCACATCGAAGGGCCGTTGGCACAACAGTCGGGCAAGGCCATCGCCGGCCCGGCACTCACCCTGCAATTCATGCCCAAGCGCGAGGATCTCTACGGGGATGGGGAATATGCGGACCCCGAAAAGCAGCTGCACCGACACGTGCTCTACCACGTGCAGGAAGGGGATATTGTGGTCGTCGATGCGCGTGGCGACATGACTGCCGGCGTCTTTGGGGACATGATGTCCACCTATTTCAAGGGTCGCGGCGGCGCCGGCATGGTCATCGATGGTTGCCTGCGTGACAGGCCGAACCTTGATAAGCTCAATATTCCGCTGTGGATTCGTGGCTGGACGCCCAATTTCCACACCCAGACCAACCTGATGCCTTTCGCGGTCAATACCCCGATAGCCTGTGGCGGCGTCACCGTCATGCCGGGGGATATCATTGTTGCCGACGATGATGGCGCTGTTTGCGTGCCCGCAGGGCTGGCGAGGGAGGTCATCGAGCGCTCCCAT
>JAHCJW010000165.1 GCA_026126125.1 Devosia sp. | reverse complement strand
GTCGCGGCCTGAGGCGCGCGCCGGTCAGCAGGGTCCGCATCGGGGCTGGGGCCCGGCGCGGCGGACGGCAAACAGCTTATTTCTTCAGCGCCTCGACGCCCGGCAGCGGCTTGCCTTCCATCCATTCGAGGAAGGCGCCGCCGGCGGTCGAAACATAGGTGAGGGCGTCCTTGACTCCGGCATGGGCCAGCGCGCCCACCGTATCGCCGCCACCGGCCACCGAGATCAGGTGCCCGTCATGGGTGCGCTTGGCGACATGCTTGGCGATGGCCACCGTGCCGGCATCGAAGGGCTCCATTTCGAAGGCGCCCACCGGCCCGTTCCAGACCACCGTATGGGCGTCGTCGATGGCGCCGGTGATGCGCTCGATCGAGGTGGGGCCGATATCGAGGATCATGCCGTCCGGATCGATGGCGTCGACGCCATAGAGCCTGGTGGGTGAATTGGCCTTGAAGTGCCAGGAGACGACCGCGTCGATGGGCAGGATGATGGCGCAATTGGCCTTTTCCGCCTTGTCCATGATGCGGCGGGCGGTGTCGGCCAGGTCCTTTTCGCACAGCGACTTGCCCACGCCATGGCCCTGGGCGTGGAGGAACGTATTGGCCATGCCGCCGCCGATGACCAGGCCATCGACCTTGGTGACCAGATTTTCGAGCAGGTCGATCTTGGACGACACCTTGGCGCCACCGACAATGGCGACCACCGGCTTTTTCGGCTTGCCCAGTCCGGATTCGAGCGCGTCGAGCTCGGCCTGCATGGCCAGGCCCGCCGCCGCCGGCAGCAGATGGGCCAGCGCCTCGGTCGAGGCATGGGCGCGGTGGGCGGCCGAGAAGGCGTCATTGACATAGACATCGCCAAGGCTGGCCATGCGCTTGGCCAGCTCGATGTCGTTTTCTTCCTCGCCGGGATGGAAACGGGTGTTTTCCAGCACCAGCACCGAGCCGGAAGGGGCTTCGGCGATGGCCTGTTTGGCCGCGCTCACATCGACCCAGTCGGTGGCGACGAAGCCCACCGGGTGGCCGGTGGTGTCGGCGACGGCGCCGCAAACCTGTTCGAGCGAGAATTCGGGGTTCACCTTGCCCTTGGGCCGGCCGAAATGGGAGAGCAGCACCACCTTGGCGTCGTGCTTGACGATTTCGCGGATGGTGGGCAGCAGCCGCTCGATGCGCGTGGCGTCGGTCACCCTGCCATCGGCCACCGGCACGTTGAGGTCGGCGCGCAGCAGGACGATCTTGTCGTTGAGATCGAGTTCGTTAAGGGTCTTGAAACTGTCGCTCATCGGTCCTGCCTCCGGATCGGATCTTCAGCGGTGGGGTAGCAGAGTGCGACGGAACGGGGAAGGGCCAAAGCGCAATGCGGGGAGAAACGCAGCGGAGCTGCGGCGGCCGCCGAATCGGCGCTGCAGGGGCTGAAGAAGGACGCTGATTGGGAGCAGGGCTCTCGCTAGGTCGCCGGCGTCACGCCAGGCGCGATGCGTTTTTCGCCCTGTCAGGGGAGATTGGCTGGGGGTATGGGCAACCGGCGAGAAACCGCTCTACGCCTCTCGCGCAAACAGTCCCGGATACTCCGTCACCAGTCCTGCGTCATCCACGGCCAGCACCGCCTCGAAATCGGCCGACTGGAAGCGGAAGTGATGGGCGTCGAGCCGCGTGTAAATCTGTTCGGCCCGCTGGACGCGCATTGTCGTGGCGTCGATCCAGGTCATGGCGAACCGGATCGGCTGATTGGCGGACCAGTCGGCGCGCCAGAGGGGCAGGGAATTGGTCAGTGGCGTGGGCCAGATATCGACGTCGATGCAGCCGCGCAGCGCCTCGATGGGCTCGGCGCGGTCGTCCGACCAGCCGCCGGCGCGGTTGGTGAAAAGCTCCAGCGTCCTGCCATCCGCGCGCTCGATCTTGACCGTTCTGGTATGGCCGTTCTCGTCCAGTTTCAGGCGGTAGAACAGCCCGAAATCGGGGCCGATCACCACCCCGCGAATACGCGTGTCGCGATCCCTGGCGATGATATGGGCGTGTTCGAGCGTCTTGAGGTCGAGCCCGCGCCAGCGGACGGATCGGTCGAGGTTCATTTTTGCCTCATTTGCTCCCGGGTCTTGCCTGCAAGACGAGACAAACGAAAAAAGGGCGCCCCTGGGGACGCCCTTTCACATTGGTTTTCAACCCGCTCAGAGCGTCTTGCCCAGCGCCACGGCGGTGTCGGCCATGCGGTTGGAAAAGCCCCATTCATTGTCGTACCAGCTCAGCACCGAGACGAAATTGCCGTCCATCACCTTGGTCTGGTCGAGCGCCATGGTCGAGGAGTGGGGATCGTGGTTGAAGTCGATCGACACGTTCGGCTGGTCGGTATAGCCGAGCACGCCCTTGAGCTCGCCATCGGCATATTTCTTGATCGCGGCGTTGATCTCGTCGGCGGTCACATTGCGCTTGGCGATGAACTTGAAGTCGACGCAGGAGACGTTGGGGGTCGGCACTCGGATGGAGACGCCATCGAGCTTGCCCTTCAATTCGGGCAGGACGAGGCCGATGGCCTTGGCGGCGCCGGTCGAGGTCGGGATCTGGCTGAGCGCCGCGGCGCGACCGCGATAGAGATCCTTGTGCATGGTGTCGAGGGTCGGCTGGTCACCGGTATAGGAATGGATGGTGGTCATCATTCCCTTTTCGATGCCGAATTCCTTGTGCAGCACATAGGCGAGCGGCGCCAGGCAGTTCGTCGTGCACGAGGCGTTCGAGATCACCACGTCGTCCTTGGTCAGGCTGGCATGGTTGATGCCGTAGACGATGGTCTTGTCGGCGCCGTCGCCGGGGGCCGAGATGATCACCTTCTTGGCGCCGGCCTTGAGATGGGCCGAGGCCTTTTCCTTGCTGGTGAAGATGCCGGTGCATTCGAGGGCGATATCGACGCCCATCTCGCCATGCGGCAGTTCCTCGGGATTGCGGACGGCGGTCACCTTGATCGGGCCGCGGCCGACATCGATGGTGTCGCCATCGACCTTGACCTCATGCGGGAACCGGCCATGCACGCTGTCGAAGCGCAGGAGGTGGGCATTGGTGGCGACCGGGCCGAGATCGTTGATGGCGACGACCTCGATATCGGTGCGGCCGGATTCGATGATGGCGCGCAGGACATTGCGGCCGATACGGCCAAAGCCATTGATGGCGACGCGAACTGCCATGGTGTGACGCTCCTAGCGGGAGAAGGGGAAAAGGGAGGCCGGGCTCTCTTACACTTGCGCGGTGACGGCTTCAACAACGGCCTTGGCCGTAATACCAAAGTGCTCATAGAGCGCTTCGATCGGGCCGGAAGCGCCGAACGAGTGCATGCCCACGAACCTGCCCTTGTCGCCCAGCAGCTTGTTCCAGCTCATTTCGATGCCGGCTTCCACCGCGACGCGCGCCTTGGCCGTGCCGATCACTTCGGCCCGATAGGCTTCGGATTGCTTGGCGAACAGCTCCATCGACGGCACCGAGACGACGCGGGCGGAAATGCCCTTTTCGCTCAGTTGCTTCTGCGCCTCGACGGCGATGGCCACTTCCGAGCCGGTGGCGAAGATTACCGCGTCGGCATCGGCCGGGCCGACCAGCGTATAGGCGCCCTTGGCGCTGCGGTTCTCGGCCGAATATTCGGTGCGAACGGCCGGCAGGTTCTGGCGGCTGAGGGCCAGGATCGAGGGGAGCTTGGCTTCCATGGCCAGTTCCCAGCACTCGGCGGTTTCCATGGCGTCGGCCGGGCGGAAGACCAGCAGGTTGGGAATGGCGCGCAGGGCGCTGAGATGCTCGACCGGCTGGTGGGTCGGGCCGTCTTCCCCAAGGCCGATGGAATCGTGGGTCATGACATAGATGACGCGCTGTTCCATCAGCGCCGAAAGACGGATGGCCGGACGGGCATAATCGGTAAACACCATGAAGGTGCCGCCATAGGGGATAAGGCCGCCATGCAGCGCCACCCCGTTCATGGCCGCGCCCATCTCATGCTCGCGAATGCCGTACATCATATAGCGGCCCAGGCGGCTCTCGGCCTGGAAGGGCGTGGTTTCGGGCGTATTGGTCAGGTTCGAGCCGGTGAGGTCGGCGGAGCCGCCCAGCGTCTCGGGGGTGACCTTGTTGATGATTTCGAGCGCCATCTGGCTCGACTTGCGGGTCGCGACCTTCGGCTTGTCCTCGGCCAGTTTCTTCTTGTAGTCCGCCATGGCGCCGGCAAAGGCGGCGGGCAGCTTGCCGGACATGCGGCGGGTGAATTCGTCCTTCTTGTCCGAGGCGGCAAGGCGGGCTTCCCATTCGCCGCGCAGGTTCTGGCTGCGGGTGCCGGCGGCGCGCCAGGCGTCGAGAATGGCGGCGGGGATTTCAAAGGCCGGATAGTCGATGCCCAGAGCCGCCTTGGCGCCGGCCAGTTCCTCGGCCCCGAGCGGGGAGCCATGCACCTTTTCCGAGCCGGCCTTTTTCGGGGCGCCGAAACCGATCGTGGTCTTGGCGGCGATCAGGGTCGGCTTGTCGGTCGAGGCCTTGGCGGTGAGCAGCGCCTGTTCGATGGCGTCCTGATCATGGCCGTCGATCTCGATCGTGTTCCAGCCGACGGCCTTGAAACGGGCGATCTGGTCGGTGGAATCGGCGTTGGAAACCTTGCCGTCGATGGTGATGTTGTTGTTGTCCCAGATCACCACGAGCTTGTTGAGCTTGAGGTGGCCGGCCAGCGAAATGGCCTCCTGGGAAATGCCTTCCATCAGGCACCCGTCACCGGCCAAAACATAGGTATGGTGGTCAACCAGATCGGCGCCGAATTCGGCGGCGAGCTTGGCTTCGGCCACGGCGAAGCCGACCGAATTGCCGATGCCGGCGCCCAGCGGGCCGGTGGTGGTCTCGATGCCGGTGGCGTGGCCGAATTCGGGGTGGCCGGCGGTCCTGGCGCCGAGCTGGCGGAAATTCTTGACCTGATCGATGGTCATGTCCTCATAGCCCAGCAGATAGAGCGAGGAATAGAGCAGCATCGAGCCATGGCCGGCCGAGAGGATGAAGCGGTCGCGATCGGCCCAATGGGGGTTCGCGGGGTCGAACTTCATGATCTTGGTGAACAGCACGGTGGCGATGTCGGCGCAGCCCATGGGCAGGCCGGGATGGCCGGAATTGGCTTTTTCGACCGCGTCCATCGACAGCGACCGGATTGCGTTGGCCAATTGGTTCTGCTGGGCTGTATTCGTCATCGGCAGGCCGCTTTCTTTCGTAAAGAAGGCTGGAGAAATGAGGAAGAAGAGGCCGCGCGACCTCCTCCCAAAGGCGCGGTTGAGGCATAACAGGTTCGGCCCCGCTGTCAATGTCGCCACCCCGGTTTGCCGTTCGCCCAGGCCCGAATTCCGGGGGCTTGCCGGGGCCGGGCGGTTGCAAAGCGGGTGCGGCTGAGGCAGGGTCGGGGCAATGCGTATCGAGGAAAAGTTGCGGCCATGAGTGAGACGGAAACACAAGACGGCCTGGTCGCCGCCACGGCGCGGTTCGACCGGGCGCTGGAGCGCCTCGAGCAGAGCCTGCGCGATCTGGGCGGACGCCTGCAGCGACTCAACCGTATCGAGGTCGATACCCAGCGTCTCGTGCATGAGCGGGCGCGCCTCGCCACCGAGCTCGACAAGACCGCCGCCCGGGCCAAGCGGCTCGACGATGGCGCGCACGAGGTGTCGCGTCGCCTCGTCGTCGCCATGGAGACGGTGCGCGAAGTACTGGCCAAGGCGGAGTAGGCCGATGCCCGAGGTCAATGTCGAGATCAATGGCCGCCGCTACCGCATGGCCTGCGAGGAGGGCCAGCAGGGGCGCCTCATCGCTTTGGCGCAGCGTTTCAACACCCAGGTCGAGGCGCTCAAGGGCGCGGTGGGCGAAATCGGCGATAACCGTCTCAGCGTCATGGCCGGCATCGCCGTTCTCGACGAACTCTCCGAAGCCGAGCGCCGCATCGCGCGCCTCGTGGCGGAGGTGGCCGAATTGACCCGCGCCGGGCACGACATCGCTCTCGAGCTTGAGCAGACCGAACAGAAATTCACCGAGAAACTCGACGCCGCCGCCCGCGTGCTGGAAAGCGTCTCGAACACGCTCGACACGACGGCGCCTTTGCCCGGGTGATCGCGCGGCGGGGGCGGCGGTGACACGCGCGGCTGGAGACGCGCAGTCCGATCACATCTTCGAAACGCTCAATGCCTTGCGCGGCGTTGCGGCAATGCTGGTGGTGCTGTTCCACGCGGCGCCGCTGATCGGCGGCGTGGCGCCCGGCGGTTATCTGGCCGTCGATCTGTTTTTCATTCTCAGCGGCTTTGTCATTGCCCATCGCTATGACCGGCGGCTGCGCAGCGGTTTTTCGTGGCGGGGCGTGTTGCTCGCCCGTCTCATCCGGTTCTGGCCGCTGCTGGCGCTGTCCATCCTTTTATGCGCTGCCAAAGCGGTTTTGGCTGTCATCGTCTTTCCCGGGTCCGCCCTGCCGCTCTCGGAAGCAGCCATCATCTTGGGCGCGACGTTCTTGCTGCTTCCCTATCCGTCCTTCGGCGATCTGTTTCCGCTCAACGTGCCGCTTTGGACCCTGGCGCTCGAATTCTATGTCAGCATCGCCTATGCGGTCCTGTTTCCCTGGCTTGGCCCGCGAGTGCTGTGGGCGGGCGTCGTCGCCAGCGGCCTGTGCCTGGCGATATGCGTCGTCGGCTTCGGCGACAATAACATTGGCACCCATGTGGCGACGGCGCTGGGCGGCGTTGCCCGCGCGGTTTTCGGCTTCCTTGTCGGCGTCGGGCTTTGCCGGTCGGGCATTCGCTGGCCGCTCGGTCCCTTCGTGCCGGTGGTGGCGCTGATCGTTCTGGCCTGCCTGCCGCTGGCCCCCGATCAACGGGCGGGTTTTGATCTCGCCTTCGTCTTCGTCCTTGCGCCGCTGATCGTGATCAGCGGCGCCTCGGCCGAGCCTTGGGGGCGGTTTGCCGCGATGGCGCAATATCTCGGCTCGTTGTCCTTTGCGCTTTATATCGTGCACAGTCCGATCATCACCGGCGTCGATACCCTGAGCCAGGCCTTTGGCCTCAATGCGTTTGCGCTCGGCCTTGCGACATTGATCGCCCTTCTGGTCTTTTCTTCCATGATCGTGCGGTTTTACGATGCGCCGCTGCGGGCCTATCTCAGGCGTCAGCTGGCTTATAGCGGCGTGCGTTGGGTAGAAAGCAAAATTACCCAATAATCCCGAGGTTACGCAAAGGAT
>JAHCJW010000164.1 GCA_026126125.1 Devosia sp. | reverse complement strand
TCCGCATCCAGGCCTCGGGTGGCCTCAGCGACGCCGATATCGAAAAGATGGTCAAGGAAGCCGAGGCCAATGCCGAGGCGGACAAGAAGAAGCGCGAAGCGGTCGAAGCCAAGAACCAGGGCGAATCGCTGATCCACTCGACCGAAAAGTCGCTCAAGGACTATGGCGACAAGGTTTCGGCCGAGGACAAGGCCGCCATCGAGACGGCGATCACCGATCTCAAGGCGGTGCTGGAAGGCGACGAAGCCGAAGCGATCAAGGAAAAGACCTCGGCTCTGGCCGAAGCCTCGATGAAGCTTGGCGAGGCCATGTACAAGGCCAGCCAGGCGGAAGCCGAAGCCAAGGCCAATGGCACGAGCGACGAAGAAGACGACGACGTGGTCGACGCCGACTTCGAAGAGGTCAAGGACGACGACAAGAAGTAATTCCTGTCGGTTTGAATCGGAAAGGCCCGGCGGCGACGCCGGGCTTTTTTGTTGGTTTGCGGACACCCCCGCGCTGTTCCACGTGAATCACCGCCGATCCGTCAGCAAGATTGCCCCATCGGCGCGGCCTTGCTAAAGCACTGGGTCAAAGCTGCCCCCCAGCCCCTTGCAGTGCGCCAAGGCGATTGCCATCTAGGGCGGAAACAATGCAAGCCCTGTGTGGGGCGCGACCGGACGCGCCTGCCTGTTGGAGACGTAAGACTTGTCCAAACGCGATTTTTACGAGGTGCTCGGCTGCCAGAAGGGCGCCGACGAGGCTGCCCTCAAGAGCGCCTATCGCAAGCTCGCCATGCAGTTTCACCCCGACCGCAATCCCGGCAATGCCGAAGCCGAGGGCAAGTTCAAGGAAATCAACGAGGCCTATGACACGCTCAAGGACGCGCAGAAACGCGCCGCCTATGACCGGTTCGGCCACGCTGCCTTCGAAAATGGCGGCGGGCGCGGCGGGCATGGCTTCGGGCCGGAATTCTCCTCGTCCATGTCCGATATCTTCGAGGATATTTTCGGCGATTTCATGGGCGGCGGCCGGCGCGGCGGCGGCGGGGGAGCATCGAAACTGCGCGGCTCGGATCTGCGCTACAATCTCGAGATCAGCCTTGAGGAAAGTTTCGACGGCCGGACGGTCGAGATCGACGTGCCGACGCTGGTCGGCTGCGACACCTGCGAGGGCTCGGGCGCCAAGCCGGGCACCGGCACCCATACCTGCCGGCAGTGCAACGGCCATGGCAAGGTGCGGGCGGCGCAGGGCTTCTTCACCATCGAGCGCACCTGTCCGGTCTGTCAGGGGCGCGGGGAAATGATGGACCAGCCCTGCACCGATTGCGGCGGGCAGGGACGGCGGCAACAGAACCGCAAGCTCTCGGTCGACATTCCCAAGGGCATCGAGGACGGCACCCGCATTCGCCTCGCCAATGAGGGCGAGGCCGGGGTGCGCGGCGGCCCGCCGGGCGATCTCTATATCTTCATCTCGATCAAGCCGCACAGCCTCTTCCAGCGCGACGGCGCCGATCTTTACGCGCGCGTCCCCATCGCCATGACCACGGCGGCGCTGGGCGGAGAATTCGAGGTGCCGACGCTCGACAGCGCCCGGGCCAAGGTGAAGGTGCCGGCCGGCACCCAGCCGGGGCAGCGCGTGCGCCTCAAGGGCAAGGGCATGCCGGTGTTGCGCTCAAAGGATGTCGGCGATCTCTATGTGCAGCTCGATATCGAAACGCCGCAGAACCTGTCCCGGCGCCAGCGCGAATTGCTCGAGGAATTCGCCCAGCTCGAAACCCAGGAAACCAGCCCCAATTCGGGTGGCTTCTTCGACAAGCTCAAGAAGATGTTCGAGGCTTAGAGCAGGTCTGCCCGAAGCTAAAGCGCAGCGCACCAATCTGAAGGAAACGCGCCGGGGTTAATCCCGGCGCGCGCGTGCAAGGGCTTACTCGGGCCTACGCAGCTGGCTCGCCGCCAGGTCGTCGCGCAGGGCCAGAACCGCTTTGTGCGCCTCGGCCTCGACCTGTTCGAGCGCGGTGCCATAGGGCACTTCGAGCCCCAGGCGCTTGCTCGGATCGTCGGCCCAGACGAAAGAGACATAGGACTTCTTGTGCTGCAGATCGTGGCTCAGATGGGTGATGGTCAGCGTCGACGGCATGGCGATCTCCTGTGCTGGGGGCGCAGCATGACCACCACGGCCGGGTTTGTCACGCCGCCGGCGGCTGGGCGTTCATATCCATGTAAAAATATTCCCAGACGTGACCGTCGAGATCGGCGATGGCGCGCGAATACATGAAGCCCAGATCCTGTACCGCGCGCACTTCGGTGCCCCCGGCCGCCAGCCCGGTCTGGGCGATCTCGTCCACCGCCGCGCGGCTCGCGCGCGCCAGGGCATAAAGCGCCTGGGTCTGCTGCCGGGGGTCCGCAATGGGCAGGGGCGAGAACTGCTTGAACTTGTCATGGGTGAGAACCATGAGAAAAATCGTCTCGGAAATGACGATGCAAGCCGCCGTCTCGTCGGTGAACTGCGGATTATGCGCGAAACCGAGCGCCTTGTAATAGGCCATGGTGGCGGCAAGATCGCGGATGGGCAGGTTGATGAAGATCATCGTCGACATGGTGGCTTTCTCCGGTTGAGCCAGGGATAATCGGGTCGGTCAGGACGCAGGCTGCGGCAATACTCTTGCCTCGACGTGCGCGCCGCGCCAATTTCGACATTCAACACCTGGAAAGTTTTCATGACGAGTGCGCTTACCCTCTCCGGCTCCATTCGCCAGGGCTCCTATAATCGCGTGTTGCAGCGCCATGTCGGGCGCAAGCTCGGGGACGCCGGCGTCGCGGTGACCGAAATCGACCTCGGCGATTTCGACATGCCGATCTTCAACGAAGATCTGGAGGCCGAGCACACGCCCGAGGCGGCGCGGCGCCTGGCGGCGCTATTTGTCAGCCACGACATCGTCTTTGTCGCCAGCCCCGAATATAATGGCGGGGCGAGCCCGTTGATCGTCAACACCGTCACCTGGCTGTCCCGGCAGAAGCCGAGCCCGTTCCGCCACGCCGTGTTCGGCATTGGCGGGGTCAGCTCGGGCAAATATGGCACGATCTGGGGGCTGAGCCATCTGCGCGAATCGCTGACCAAGCTGGGCACGCTGGTGGTGCCGACGCTGCTGGGCATCGGCCCGGCCGAGAGCGCCTTTGACGAGAGAGGCGAGCCGAGCGAGCCGGCCATCATCCGCAAGGTCGAGCAGATCGTGCATGAATTGACCCTTTTCAGCCGAGGCTAGCCCACCATGCGCGCCCTTTATCTGACCCATCCCCAGGTGCGCATGGATCCCAATGTCCCGGTGCCGCTCTGGCCGCTGTCGGAAGAGGGCAGGGCCCGGGCCGAGCAATTCGTCGCCCGCCGCACCGTGCCAGAAGACGCGCTGGTGTTTTCGAGCCGGGAGGCCAAGGCGCTGGAGCTGGCCGAGCTGGTGGCCGCCGCCGCCGGCACGCCGGTTTTGGCCGACCATCTGATGGGGGAGAACGACCGCAGCGCCACCGGCTTTCTGCCCCCTTCGCTGTTCGAGCAAACCGCCGACGCGTTTTTCGCCCACCCCGAACAGAGCATCGAGGGCTGGGAGCGCGCCATCGACGCGCAGTCGCGCATCGTCGAGACGATCGGGCTGGCGCTGGGAGCGGTGCGGGAGGGCACGCCGGTGGTCTTTTGCGGCCATGGCGCGGTGGGCACGCTGCTCAAATGCCATCTGGGCGGCCGCGCCATCGCCCGCAGCGAAGACCAGAGCCGGCACGGACACCGGGGCGGCGGCAATGGCTTTGTGTTCGAGATCGCCAGCCGCACGCTGATCGGGGATTGGATGGCGATGGAGGAGATCAAGGAGGGGTGGTGGGAATAGGAGGGCCACCGGCTTTGCCGAACGCGTGTCAGCCCCTCACCCATCCCTCTCAGGCCTCTCGGACCTCTCAGGCCCGTCACCCCAGCCCTCTCCCCCGAGGGGCGAGGGGGCGAAAGAGCTGAAGCTCTCGTGGGTTTGATGGGCCTATGCGCCCTTTTCGGCGAGCCCGAACAGGTCCATGGCATCGGCGAGCGCCGCGGTGAGGTGGTCGAGCCGGGCCGGGTCGGTTTCGAGCTGACGCAGGCGGTTGGGGCCGGCGAGGGGAACGGCGGCGACGAGGGCGCGACCTTTTTCGGTAATGGCGACGAGGCGGGCGCGGCGATCGCGCGGATCGGTGCGCACGATGCACAAGTCGAGCCGGCGCAATTCGTCGATGGACTGGCCCAGGGTGGCGGCGTGCATATCGAGCCCCTTGCGCAGGGCGGCCAGCGCCATATGGGGCCGCTCGGCCAGGATATGCAACACGGCCAATTGCAGGCCGGTGATGCCGTGGCGTTGCTTTAGCTGCAGATGAAAGGCGGCGATGGCGCTGTCGAGCCGCATCCAGGCGACCAGGGTGGAAAGGGCCTGTTGCTGCATGGGACTTTCGGCAAATCAACGGGAGAGAAGGGCTCTTATGCTGGCATAGGACTGGCCAGGCAAGATGTTATGGGATCATAGTTCGGGCAAATTCGCCTTGTTCGGGCCGCGCCGATATGCGAGGCACGCCCAACAGCGACAAAAGGGGAAGAATGCCATGGCCGGTCAATTGATCGTGGGCCTCGATGTTTCAACGCGCGCCCGCGCCGAGCAGATCATCACCGCCCTGGGCGACAGCGTCCAATTCTACAAGATCGGCTATCAGTGCTTTTACGGCGCCGACGGCTTCGCGCTGGGCAAGGACCTGATCGCGGCCGGCAAGAAGGTGTTCTTCGACCTCAAACTGCTCGATATCGACAACACCATCGAAAAGGGCGTCGACGCCATCGCGGGGACCGGCGCGGCGATGCTGACCGTGCATGCCTATCCTAAGACGATGCGCGCCGCCGCCAGGGCCGCTGCGGGATCGGATCTGTGCGTGCTGGGGGTGACGGTATTGACCTCGATGGACGACGCGGATGTGAAGGAAGCCGGCTATGAGCGCGACGCGGCGGGCCTCGTGGCGCTGCGGGCCCAGCAGGCGCGCGAAGCGGGGATCGGCGGCATCGTCGCCTCGCCGCAGGAGGCGGAAATGGTGCGCACCATTGTCGGGCCGAAAATGGCGGTGGTGACCCCGGGCATCCGCCCGGCCGGCAGCGCCGCCGGCGACCAGAAGCGGATCATGACCCCGGCCGAGGCGCTGGCCGTGGGCGCGACCCATCTCGTCGTCGCCCGGCCCATCGTCGAGGCGCCCGACCCCAAGGCGGCGGCCGAGGCGATCCTCGCCGAAATGGCCGGCGGCGGCACGAGGTTCGCCTGATGCGCTTTTCAGCCTGTATCGAAATGCTGTTCGTGCCCGAGAGCGATGATCCGGCCGCGCGGATCGGGCTGGCCAGGGAGGCGGGCTTCGAAGCAGTCGAATTCTGGCTGTGGTCGAACAAGGACCTCGACGCCATCGAAAGGGCGCTGGGCGAAACCGGGCTGGCGCTGGCCGGCATCGTGGCCGAGCCCTTTGCCGAGTTGACCCGCGCCGGCGATCACGACCGGTTCTTGGCCGGCCTCGAACAGAGCCGCGACGTGGCGCGGCGGCTCGGCGCGCCGGTGCTGATCTGCCAGTCGGGGCCCTTGCTCGCGGGCATTGCACGCGAGCGCCAGCACGAAGACCTGACCATCGCCCTGCAGCGCTCGGCCGAAATTCTGGCCGGGTCGGGGGTGACGCTGGGGCTCGAACCGCTCAACGACCGCGTCGACCATCCCGGCTATTATCTCACCAGCACGAGCGAAGCGCTCGATATCGTCGAGAGGGTGGATCGGCCGGAAATCGGCATCACCTATGATCTTTATCATTCGCTGGTGATGGGCGAGGTGCCCCAGGCAGTGATCGGGGAGCGGGCACGCCATATCGTGCATGTGCATCTGGCCGACCATCCGGGCCGCAACCAGCCGGGCAGCGGCGGGCTCGATCTGCGCACACCGCTCGATTGGCTGGCGGCAAAGGGCTATGCGGGCTTTGTCGGGCTGGAATTCCGGCCGACGGCGGGAACGGGGGATGCGCTCACCCAGATGCGCGGCGCGCTCGGGGTGCTATGACGGCATAGGATAGAAAACGGTTCGTTTTCTTTTCGCCGAACTGTGTCTTGTCGTCATTGCCCGGCTGGTGCGGGCAATCCAGTTGGGGGAGGCATGGACCACCGGAACAGCCCGGTGGTGACGATAAAGAGGTGGGTGCGGAACGCGAGGCTATCGGGTTAGAAAATCACCCCGCCAGGCCGTGCCGCTTGCTCAGGTCCGCAAGGTCGAGCTCGGGGCGGGCCCCGATATGGGAAATGACCTCGGAGGCGGCGAGGCACCCGGTCTTGAGCGCCGAGTCCAGCGTCTGGCCGCGGGCCATGCCGAGCAGGAAGCCGGCAGCGAACAGATCGCCGGCGCCGGTGGCGTCGACCACCTTGTCGACCGGGAAAGCCGGAACCGAAACGATCTCGCCATTATGCACCGCCATGGCGCCCTCGGCGCCCATGGTGATGGCCGCCAGTTCCGCGTCCTGGGCGATGGCGCGCACCGCCTCGCCCAGATCGTCGGTTTGATAGAGCGATTTCAGCTCATGCACATTGGCAAAGACATAGTCGATGGTCTTGGAGCGGATGAGATCGAGGAATTCGGCGCGGTAGCGATCGACGCAGAATGGATCGGAAAGGGTGAAGGCGGCGGCGCGTTCCTGCTTGTGGGCATAATGGGCGGCGAGCACGAAGGCCTTTTTCGCCTCGAGCGGGTCCCACAAGAACCCCTCCATATAGGTGATGGCGGCGGCGCCGATCTCATCGGGGCGGATATCGGCCTCGGTCAATTGATGGCAGGCGCCCAGATAGGTGTTCATGGTGCGCTCGCCATCCTCGGAGAGGAAGATCATCGAGCGGGCGGTCAGCGCGCCATTCTTGAGGCGCGAGGTGCCGTAAAAGACGCCGAGATCGTCGAGATCGGTCGCAAAGACATCGCCGAGCGGATCATCGGCCACCTTGCCGACAAAGGCGGCGCGCCCGCCCAGCGAGGCAACCCCGGCGGCGGTGTTGGCGGCCGAACCGCCGGAAATCTGCCGCCGGCTCGACGGCATCTTGGCATAGAGGTCCTCGGCCCGATCGGTGTCGATCAGGTGCATGATGCCTTCCTGCATGCCCTCGCGCTCGATGAAGCCCGGCTCCACCGGGGCGATGATGTCGACGATCGCATTGCCGATGGTCAGCACGTCGAAGCGGGTCTGGGTCATGGGGAAACGGTCCATCCTTGCGCAAAAGGCCGTGGGCCGGTTTAGAGCAAAGGCGCCTGAGGGGCAATTGCCCCCGCCCGGCAGGGTAAAGGGGGCGTCAAGCCCGGCCGGCTAT
>JAHCJW010000163.1 GCA_026126125.1 Devosia sp. | reverse complement strand
AGATCGTGGATTGGCTCAGCGAGCGCGCCGATGTGGTGGTGCGTTTCCATGGGGGCCACAATGCCGGCCATACGCTGGTCATCGACGGGGTGAGCTATAAGCTGGCCTTGCTGCCCTCGGGCCTCGTCCAGGGCAAGCTTTCGGTCATCGGCAATGGCGTGGTGGTCGATCCGCACCATTTTGTGCAGGAGATGGCCAAGCTGCGTGGCCAGGGCGTGACCATCACCCCTGAAATCCTGCGCATCGCCGACAATGCCCCGCTGATCCTTTCGCTGCACCGCGAGCTGGACGGCATTCGCGAGGATGCCAATTCGGGCCTCAAGATCGGCACCACCCGTCGCGGCATCGGCCCGGCCTATGAGGACAAGGTCGGCCGTCGCGCCATCCGCCTCATCGATCTGTCCGAGCCCGACACGCTCATGCCCAAGATCGAGCGCCTGCTCAGCCACCACAACGCCTTGCGTCGTGGTATCGGGCTCGAGGAGATCGCGGCGCAGACCATTTATGACGAGCTGACCTCCATTGCCGACGAGATCCTGCCGTTCATGGATCAGGTCTGGCGCGTGCTCGACGACAAGCGCCGCGAAGGCGCGCGTATCCTGTTCGAAGGCGCCCAGGGCGCACTGCTCGACAATGATCACGGCACCTATCCGTTCGTTACCTCCTCCAATACCGTGGCCGGGCAGGCCGCCGCCGGTTCGGGCCTCGGCCCCACCGCCATCGGCTATGTGCTGGGCATCACCAAGGCCTATACGACGCGCGTCGGCGAAGGCCCGTTCCCCTGCGAGCTCGATGACGAGGTCGGCAAGCATCTGGCCACTGTCGGGCGCGAGGTCGGCGTCAATACCGGCCGTCCGCGCCGCTGCGGCTGGTTCGATGCGGTTCTGGTGCGCCAGACGGTCAAGACCTCGGGCATTACCGGCATCGCGCTGACCAAGCTTGACGTGCTGGACGGGCTCAAGGAGATCAAGGTCTGCGTCGGTTACGAACTGGACGGATCACGGATCGATTACCTGCCTGCCTCAATGGGAGCACAAGCGCGGGTTAAGCCGATCTATGAAACCCTCGAAGGCTGGTCGGAAACGACCGCCGGCGCGCGCAGCTGGGCCGAGTTGCCCGCCCAGGCGGTCAAATATGTCCGCTATATCGAAGAGCTGATCGGCGCGCCGGTGGCGCTTCTGTCCACCAGTCCGGAACGGGCGGATACCATCCTTGTGGTAGACCCCTTTCAAGACTGATAAATTTTGTTACAACACGTCGCTGCAATTGTGAGTACCAACTAGTCGATGGCGGATTACAAGGAGCTGTTGCGCCGCGCGATTTCGGCGCTGCCGGAGAATAATGGGGCCGCGCGTCGCGCTGTCTACGAGAAGGCGCGCTCCGCTCTCGTCGGGCAGCTGCGCGCCATCCAGCCGCCATTGCCGGCCCGCGAAATCACGCAACACCGGCTGCAGCTCGAAGATTGTATCCGCCAGGTCGAACAGGAGGCCAGCGAGGCCGTCATCAGCCTTGGCCGCGAAGCCTTGCTCGCGGCCAAGCCGCCGCCGGTTGCGCCGCAGGTGGCGCAGGCCCCCGCTGCAGAAGAGCTGCGGCGTGCCGAATCGGTGCCTGCCGATCCGGCCCCCGAGCCCGCCCCTCCGCCGGTTTCTCAGCCTGCCGAGCCGGAGCCGGTGCCGGAGCAAAACGATGTGCTCTCCATCGAGGGCATTATATCCGGGGCGGCGACCGGCAAGGGTGTGGAAATCACCCCGGTTGAAGCGGAAGCCGAACCCGAGATCGGTTCCGAGCCAGAAACACGGCCCGAGCCGGAGAGCGGGCCGGATAAGACGGTGCAAAAACTGCACGTGGCCGGTCCGGCCAGCGCGCAGCCGATACCGCTCAAGCCTGCCGGTTTTTCCCCCCGCCGCGATGCCGGCGCCGCCGCCGCCTCTGTCATTGCCCCGGTAAGCCTCTCGCGCGTCGAGCCGGTGATTTCCGGCCGATCGGCGCTGGCGCGGCAGGCGGTCGTTGAGCCGGTGCTCGTCGAGGATACGCCCGTCGAAGCGGCCCTCTCCTCGGTGCGCGAAGTCGAGGTGGAAAGCGATGACACCCGCGAAGCGGAAGGGGCCATCGAACGCGCCATCGAAACGCTTGATCGCGAGGCGCGCGGCGAAACCACGGCGGAAATCGTCGAACGCAGCGCCGAAGTCATGCGGGCCGGCGATCTCCCCGAGGCCGAAGAAGGCGCATTCGAGGACCAGGAGAGCGAGCGCCGTTCGGGTGGCGGTCTGACCATTTTCCTCGTCGTCTTCGCCGTGCTGCTGGCCGGTGTCGGCGGCGCCGGCTATTGGGCCTGGCGCGAAGGCTATGTCGATCTCGACCAGATGTTCGGCAATGCCCAGGCTGCGGTGACGCAGACTGCGGAGATCCCGGCCGCGGCGGCGACGCCGACGCTCGATGGGGCGCAGCCGGCTGTCGATGCGGTGCCGGGCGCCGAGCTGCCCAGCGGTCCGGGCAATACCGCGACCAATACGCTGGGCGAGCCGACCAGCGCCCTTGAAGGGCTGGAGCTCGAAGACCGGCTGGAGCCGACACCCGAGGCCGTGACGCCGTCGGGCACCGAAACCGTGTTGCCCTCGCTCAATGGCGGTGAGGCGAAGACCGAAGAGCGACTTTCCGGCAACGACACCAGCATTGCCGCGACTAATGATCCGGCCGCCTCGGTCGATCCGGCCGTACTGGCGGGTAGCCAGTCGCTGCTGCTCGAAGCCTCGGCCGACGGCCGGACCGGCGCCGTGCCGTTCTCGGGCACGGTCGACTGGACCGAGGGCGTTGACGAGGTCGGCCTGCCGACGCTGGTGGCGCAGGCCAGCATTCCGGCGCGCAATCTCAATGTCGGGGTGACCATCCGCAAGAATGCCGATCCCAGCCTGCCGGCCAGCCATTTGATGGAAGTGGCGTTCAACGTTCCCGACACCTTTATCGGCGGGTCGATTTCGAGCCTGCCGGGGGTGTTGCTCAAGGATGAGGAACTGGTCCCGGGCACGCCGCTGGTCGGAGCGTCCGCTCGCGTGGTGGGCAATTCGTTCCTCTTCGCTCTCAGCGCTTCGCCCGACGACGCCGCGACCAATGCGCAATTGCTCGAGGACCGGCGTTGGCTCGACCTGGCGGTGGTCTATGGCACGGGTCGCAACGCCATCCTGACGCTCGAAAAAGACGAAGAAGCCCAGACGCTGTTCGAAAAAGTCTTCGCCAGCTGGACGGAATAAGGTCAGCCCGGCGCGTGCGCGCCATTTGTCGTCATGGCCCGGCTTGTCCGGGCAATGCGGGAAGGGCTGTCATATGGCCTGGATGGTCAGAACAAGACCGTTGGTGACGGCGACGGAAAGGCCATTTCGGCAGATGCGCCCTAATTCTGCGCTGCCGCCAGCCGCCCGTTTTCCAGCCGGTAATGGCGGGTCGCCAGTGCCGCGATGTCGTCGGCATGGTGGCTGACGAGGATCGTGTGCCAGTTCTGCGCTGCGCACAGCGCACCGATCAGGCTACGCATGGCTTGGCGCGTCTCGTCATCGAGCGCCGAAAACGGCTCGTCGAGCAACAGGATCGGGCGGTTGCGCAACAGGGTCCGCGCCAGCGCCACGCGCTGTTTCTGTCCGCCCGAAAGGGTCGAGGCCGGCTTGTCGTCAAACCCGGCCAGTCCCATATCGGCCAGCGCCGCCGCGACCTTTTCCCGTCTCTCGGCGCGGGGCGTGCCCTTGGGCAGGCCCAGCTCGACATTGTCGCGGGCGCTCAGATGCTCGAACAGATTGTCCGCTTGCAGCAGCAGCGAGACCGGGCGGGTTTCCGGCGGCAAAGGCAGGAGATCGGCGCCATCGAGATCGAGCCGACCGCTTGTTGGCGTCAAAAACCCGGCCAATAGGTCGAGCAGGGTGGATTTGCCCGATCCGCTGGCGCCGGAAATCGCCGTCACCTCGCCCGGCCGCGCTTCGAGAGAAAAGTGATAGGGCGCGTCCTGTCCCTTGTGGGCGAAAACCAGATCAGTCGCGCGCAGCATGGGCGAACCTTTCGAACAGACGGGGCAGGCCGATAAAGGCGGCAATGGTGAAGATGAGCAGCAGCGCGGCGATGGCCGCCGCGTCATTGTTGCGATAGGCGCCGAGCGCCCGGAACATCATCAGCGGCAGGGTCTGGAAATCCTGGGTGCCAAAGAGCGCGATCACGCCCAGATCGCCGAGCGAGAAGCAAAAGGCGAGCGCCAGCATGAGGCCGATATCCTTGCCGAGCAGCTTATATTCGATCTGCCAGAACTGCTGCCAGCCGGAAAGACCCAGCGAGCGGATCAGTTTGCCGCGTGTGCGGGCGATGGCGTCGAGCGGCGGGCCGAGCGTGGCGACGGCAAAGGGCAAGGCGAGCAGGGCATTGGCGAGGATGACGACGATGGGCGCCGCCTGAGCGGGCGCCAGTCCTGTTTGCCGCACGAGAAGAAAGAACCCCAGCGACAGCACCACGGCGGGCACGGCCAGATAGGCGAAGGTCGGGGCGCCGAGCGCGGTCCGCACGCCGGCGCGCGTCGCCGCGGCGCGGCCAAGTGACAGCGAGAGGGCCAGAACCAGGGTGAGAAGGGCAGAGCTGGCGCCGATGACGAGGCTGGTGAGGCTCGCCCACCAGAACGAGGCCTGTCCCAGAACGCGTCCCAGCCCCGTCCCCAGCCCATCGATCAGAACCGAGACGAGCGGCAGGGCGAAGCCCAGCGTGGCCAGCGCCAGCACCAGACCCTGCATGATGCGCGCGGCGGTGCTATCCTGCCAACGCGGTTGCGCCGAACGCCCCAGCGCCGTCGGCACCGGGGGCAAGGCCGAAGCGAGAAGAATGACCAGAGAGCAGACGGCGATCTGTGTCACCGCTAGGCGCACGGCGCCCACCAGGTCGAAATCGAGCCGCACCGCCGAATAGATGGCCACGTCCAGCGTCTGGTTGGCCGGCCCGCCACCGAGCAGCAGCACGATGGGAAAGCTGGTGAAGGCGAGAAGGAAAATGATCGCTCCCAGCCCCGGCAGGCTGCCGCGCATGGAGGGCCAGTCGATCAGCGCAAAGCGCCTGGTGGCGGAAAGCCCTAGCGATTGCCCGACCTTGAGCTTTTGCGCCGGCACCGCGTCGAGCCGCGCCAGCAGGATGCGCGCGGCAAAGGCGCCATCGAGAATCACATGGGCGAGGAGGATGCCCGAGAGCCCGAAAGCCGGGTTGCCGATGGCCAAGCCGAACAGGGCCCGGCTCGCCTCGTTGATCCAGCCATTGCGCCCCCAGATCGAGAGCAGTCCGAAGGCCACGACCATGCCCGGCGTGACAATGGCGGCGGCGAACAGCCCGACCAGCAGGTCGCGCCCGAAAAACCGCAGCCGATTGAGCGCCCAGGCCACCGCCATGCCGACGCCGAGCGACAGCACGGTGGTCAACCCGGCCTGAATGGTCGTCATGCGCAAGAGATGAGCAATATCGACGCGCGAGTGTGCGCTGCCTTCGCTGGCGGCTGCGAGGATGGCCCAGAGCACGGCGACGATGAGCCCGGCAATGCTCAACGCCAAACCAGTGGCGAGAGCAATGCGAAGCGGACGGCGGGGCAGGGCCAGCATTGGGATTTTGAGCCTTTCAGGGGGGTGGTCGCGGCAGGAGCGCCCTCCCTGCCTTTCCCTCAAAGGGCGGGGCAAGGAGGGGTACGCGGCACGAAAAGCCGATGGATTTACTGCACCGCCGCCAGAACTTCGTCGATCCAGGCGCCGCTGTTGGCCAAAATCTCCTCGTCGCTGATCACCAGCGTTTTTTCCGGCTGCGGCAGCGTGGCGAAGGCGGGATCGAGATCGGCGCCCAGATCGACCACCGGGAACATCCAATTGGTCGTGGGAATGATCTTCTGCCCCTCGGGCGAGGTGAACCAGGCGAGGAAGCGTTGCGCCAGGTCCTGCTGGTCTGACGACTTCAGAATGCCGGCTACCTCGATCTGGGCGTAGTGCCCCTCCTCGAACAGGGCGGCATGGATGGTGTCGTCGCCTTCATCGAGCCGGTGATAGGCGGGTGACGTGGTATAGGACAGCGCCATGTCCGCCTCCCCGTCGAGGAACAGCGAATAGGCTTCGCTCCAGTCGCGGGTGATGGTGAGGATATGGGGCTTGAGGCCAGCCCAGATTTCGGGGGCGCGCTCGCCATAGGCGGCCTTGATCCACAGCATCAGGCCAAAGCCGGGGGTGGAGGAGCGCGGGTCCTGCACCACGATCTTGAAATCGTCGGGCAGGGCGATCAGCGCCTCGAAGGATGTAGGCGGGGTCGGCACCGTGTCCTCGTCATAGACGAAGGCAAAATGGGAATAGTCGAAGGGGACGAATTGCGCGTCGGTCCATGCGCCGGGCAGGTCGAGGCCCGACAGATCGAGGCCATGATCGGCGAAAAGTCCGGTGGCGCGAGCCTCCCCGGCAATGGCGGTGTCGAGCCCGACAATCAGATCGGCTTCGGTCGCATCGCCTTCGAGTTGCACGCGGCGTAGCGTGCCGATGGAGGAGTCGGCGGCGACCCAATTGATTTTGCATCCGCCGCAGATCGCCTCGAAGCCTTCCGACAATTTGGCGCCGGGGCCCCATTCGGAGGCGAAGCCGTCATAGGTGTAGATGGTAAGCGTCGGCACATCCTGTGCGAGGATGGGCGCGGTGAACAATCCAAAAAGGACCGCAAGCGCCATGGAGGTGGATTTGACCATATGGGTCATCCCTTCATCGGTTGCGGTCATGGGTGAAGGGATGCGTCAATGGTGAGGAGGCCGAAAAGGCACCCTTGCCATCTCGAACTTCCTCCGCCAGCATGACCTGGTTCAGGTTCAATGGGTAACTCTCAGCTCCGCAATAGCGGAACACCCCAGCGAGACAGTGCGGACCTTAGTAAGAGATTCAGGACAGTGCAAGAGACTTTCCCAAGCGGCGCGCCAGGCCCGTTGCTGACGTTCCAGCGCCCCATCGCCATCGTGGGCGGCGGCGCGGTGGCGCCCGAGCTGCTGCGCGAGCTTTACGGGCGCGGCGTCGCCCTGGTCGGTGCCGATGGGGGCGGCGATGCCATCGGCGCGGCGGGCCTCCTGCCCGAAGCGATCATCGGCGATCTCGATTCCTTGCGGGATCGAGCGGGCTGGGAGAGGCGCACCCGCGTCCTCCACATCCCCGAGCAGGTCACCACCGATTTCCAGAAAGCGCTCTATTCGACCAGCGCTCCGGTGACGCTGGCGCTGGGCATGACGGGCAAGCGGCTCGATCATACGCTGGCCGCCCTCAGCGCGGTGCTGCAATACGCGCCAACCCGGCGTCTGCTGCTGGTCGACGAGGTCGATGTCGCCCTCG
>JAHCJW010000162.1 GCA_026126125.1 Devosia sp. | reverse complement strand
TCTAGCGGAAGCTGGAACACCCCTCGCCCGGCCTGCTCTCCCCCGAAGGGGCGGGGGTGACCGGGATGGCGGTCATGAACACATTTTTGTCCCTTCGACCTTTCCGGGAGAGAGGGGCATTTGCATCGCGCCCTCAATCCCCTGTCTCCTCCAGCGCCTCCTCTTCGGGGAGATTGACGCTGGGATTGTCACGCAGGAGCGTGGTGACCGCCGTGTCGAGCGCGACCATGAATTGGGAAATGCGTTCGCCATTGGAGCCGAAATCGTGCGGGGCGTTGATCGAGGCCGACCGCATGTCGACGGCAGCGCCTTCGGGCGTGGGCGAGACGCGGAACACGGCCTCCTCGCGCCAGCCGGCAAGGGTGGTGATGCGCAGATTGAGCCGGCCATCGGCGCCGACCTCGCCCGGCGCCCGGCGCAGGCGGACACTCCAGCCGCGCTCGGCCGAAAGCTGCTCGACGAGGGCGAAAAGCTGAGCGGTATCGAGCGGATAGCGGCGGGTCGTCGCATTGGGGAAAATGCGGGCCTGATCGGCGGCGCCGAGCGTTTTGGGCGGCGGCATATGGGCGGTGTCGGGGGCGAAGATCAGCGGCAGATCGCCTCGCGTGGTGGTGGCGATATCGGTGACCGGGGGATAGCGCCAGGCCAGCGCGCCGAACCAGGCAAAAGGCACGAGGCAGACAAGCCCCAGGAACAGGCCCGACAGCGCCTTGCCCCAGCCGTGGTCGCCGCTATACCAGAGGCGGACCAGGGCGATGAGCGCGACGAGGACCGCGAGGGCGCTGACGCCGCCGGCAAGAAGCGCGGCGAGGAAGAAAGCCGGCGAATCGAGATAGCCCAGATGGTGCAGGATGACAGGCAGGACGACGAGCGGCAGCGCCAGGCTCCCCAACCGGCGCGCCCAGATGGCGGCTTTCGACACTCGGATCAATATGCGCAACGGCGCCAGGCCTCCCTTGACGCGCGCAGTCTAGCGGCAAGGTCTTTCTCTTGTTTGAAGATGCTTTCCGAAACGTTGCAAACAAAGGAAAAATGCGGCTTTACGGATAAAGCCGCTGGCTGGTCCAGGGCGCATCGAGCGTTTCGCGGGTGAACCGGACCCGGTCGTGCAGGCGGAATTCGCCATCCTTCCAGAATTCGATACTGGTCGGCTTGAGGCGAAAGCCCGACCAATGCACGGGGCGCGGCACGGAATCGGCGCCGATCTCGGCGGCCAGGTCGGTGACCCGTTCGACCAGATCCTGCCGGCTGGCCAGCGGGCGCGATTGCTGCGAGGCGGAGGAGGCGATCTGGCTGCCCTGCGGGCGGGAGGCGAAATAGGCATCGGCTTCTTCGGCCGACACCACCTCGACGGGGCCGCGCACCCGCACCTGGCGCCGGAGGCCCTTCCAATGCATCACCATGGCCGCCCGGGGCTGGGCCAGCAATTGCCGCCCTTTTTCGCTCTCGAAATTGGTGAAGAACACGAAGCCGCGCGCATCGCGGGCGTTGAGCAGCACCATGCGCACATCGGGCAGGCCGGTTTCGTCGACACTGGCGAGGGCCATGGCGTTCGGATCGTTGATTTCCGCATCCCTGGCGAGAGCGAACCATTCCTCGAACACAGCGAAAGGATCGAGGTCGGTACGGTCGCCATCGTCGAACAGGCGCTCGGAAAGAGTCTGCAGCATCGTCATATTTCCCGCGCTTCTCCCCTCCGCAAACTGGACAAGCAGGGGGGGCGTGGCCATATAGGACTCGAATTGTGGGCGAAGCAACGCCCGACCACATCAGATTGGACCAAATGCGCGATCCATACACCGTGCTTGGGGTGCCTCGGTCCGCAAGCGAGAAGGACGTCAAGTCCGCCTATCGCAAGCTGGCGAAGAAATATCACCCCGACCAGAATCCCGAGGACCCTTCGGCGCACGCCAAATTCGCCGAGGCGACCAATGCCTATGATTTGTTGAGCAACGCCGAAAAGCGGGGCCAGTTCGACCGTGGCGAAATCGACGCCGAGGGCAATCCGCGCTTTGCCGGCTTCGGCAATGGCGGCTTTGGCGGCGCCGGCGCCAATCGCGGCGCTCGCGCCGGCGGGGGTGGCGGCTTTTCGGCCGAGGATATCCTCAAGGAATTCATGAGCGGCTTTGGCGGACAGGCGCGTGGCGGCGCGGGCGCCGGGCCGCGCACCGCCGGCGGCGCGCAATGGGACCCGTTCGCGGGCGCGACCACCGGCGCACGCGGCGGCAAGGGCGAGGATGTCATCGTCACCGTGGCGGTGTCGCTCGAGGATGCGCACAAGGCGGCCTCGGTGCCGGTGCGCATGCCCTCGGGCAAGGTCCTGTCGGTCAAGCTGCCGGAAAAGGTCGAGGAAGGCCAGCAGATCCGCCTCAAGGGTCAGGGCTCGCCCAACCCGTTCGGCGAGCCGGGCGACGCGCTGGTGACCGTGCGCTTTGAAAAGTCCAAGCAGTTCCGCCGCGATGGCGGAGACATCAGGACCGATGTGGCCATCGCCCTTTATGAGGCGGTGCTGGGCGCCAAGGTGCGCGTGCCCACGCTCGATGGCTCGGTGGAGCTGAACCTGCCGCCGGGCGTCGACACCGGCAAGGCGCTGCGCCTCAAGGGCAAGGGGCTTTATGGCGACGGCGATCTTTATGTGAACCTGCGCGTCATCCTGCCGCCGGGGGGCGACCCCGATCTCGAGGCGCTGGCCCGGTTCATGCGCGATCAGAAGCCGTACAAGGTGCGCGATTAGAGCCGCGTGCGCTCACCCCGATAGCGCCGCTTAAAGCGCGTCGCGTTTCTTTCAGCTTCGCGCCCCGCGCTTTAAGCCTTTGTTTTTACGCATGTCTTTGTTCCGAAACCGGGGGCCACTTTCAGCAGACATGCTCTAAGCCGGCGAAACCAAGTTTACCCGGCCCGTGGCCAGATCGTAGACGCCGCCGATGACTTTGACCTGCCCCGCCGCCGCCAGACCGGCGATGATCGGTTCGGCGGTGGCAAGGCGGTCGACGCCGAGGCGGACATTTTCCGCGATCGCGGTATTGAGAACGTCGCCGCCGCCAGCGAGCGCTGTCTCGGCGGCGGGCTTGATTTCGCGCAGCATTTCGGGGAGATGGCCGGGCAGTTCGAGCTGGTCGCGAACCATCTTGATCGCCGCATCGACGGCGCCGCAACTGGAATGGCCAAGCACCACGATCAGCCGCGTCTCGAGAAAATTGACGGCGTATTCGAGGCTGGCAAGGCCGTCATCGCTGACGAAATTGCCGGCGACGCGCACGACGAACAGATCGCCCGGCCCCTGATCGAAGGCCAGTTCGGGGGAAACGCGGGAATCGGCGCAACTCAGGATCGCCGCAAAGGGCCGCTGGGTAAGGGCGCGCTGGGCGCGGCCGATCGAAAAATCGGCGAGGCGGCGAGTGCCGGCGACGTAGCGGTCATTGCCCTCGACCAGGCGCTGCCACGCCGCATCGGGCGCAATCGCCGCGTCCTCGGCCCGCAGCGGCACGGTGCCGGCCGCCAGCGCCGCGAGCCCGCCCAGAAGCAGCGAGCGCCGAGAAGGTCCGCGGACCGGTGAACGGCAGGTTTCGCACATTTTTGGATTTCCCCCACAGAGGGGATTCATTGTGCATGGCGGGTATTGCCAATTTCTGACTGCGCGTCTGCGGCGACGGCGCCTTATCCGCGTGGTGCGGCCGCGCGGGTCAGGCGGTCGTTGATGGCTTCGCCGAGGCCGGTGTCGGGGATCGGGGCGACGGCGATGGCGCCGGCCCCGGTGGCATCGAGCTCGTGCAGCATGGAAAACAGATGGCGCGCCGCCTCGCGCAGATCGCCGCTGGGCGAAAGATTGCGCATGGGGCCGGAAAAATCGGGCGCCGGGCCGAAGGCAAGAAAGGCCTCGCCAGGGCGCGGGGCGGCATCGAGCCGGATCTGGGCCTCGGGCGCATAATGGCTGAGCAGCATGCCGGGGGCGGCGATTGCGGCATTTTCGGCGGCGATATCGACCTTGACGCCGAGGGCCGCCTCGATGTCGGCGCGCGGCATGGCGCCCGAGCGCAATTGCACCACACGGTCGCCATCGACGGCGACAATGGTGGATTCAACGCCGGCCTGGCAGGGGCCGCCATCGAGCACCGGCACGGCGCCGGCAAAACCGCGCCGGACCTGTTCGGCCGTGGTCGGCGACAGTTTTCCCGATGGATTGGCCGAGGGGGCGGCCAGCGGACGGCCGGTTTCGCGCAGCAGCGCCAGGGCCAGAGGGTGGTCGGGGATGCGCAGGGCGACGGTGGCAAGGCCGGCCGTTGCCACATCGGCCAGGCCATTGCCCGGCTTTTGCGGCAGGACGATGCTGAGCGGCCCGGGCCAGAGGGCAGCGAGGCGCCGGGCGAGCGGGGAGAATTCGGCCAGGCTTTCGGCCATGGCCAGATCGGCGCAATGGATGATCAGCGGATTGAAGCGCGGCCGCCCCTTGGTTTCATAGATCGAGAGCACCGCATCGGCATTGGTGGCATCCGCCCCCAGGCCATAGACCGTTTCGGTAGGAAAGGCGCAGAGTTTGCCGGCGCGCAGGAGGGCGGCGGCGTCCTTGATGGCCTGATGCTCGGTGAGGGTGCTCATGGCGGTGGTTTGACAACAGGCCCCGCCCGCGTCAAGACACAGAAACGCATCTCCGGAAGGCCTCAGGTGTCAACGCTTCTCGTCAGCCAGACCAATTTCGACGACCACCGCACGCCGCCGGGCCACCCCGAGCGGCCCGACCGCCTCCGCGCGGTGGAAGAGGCGCTGGCCGCTTCGGTGTTCGATGCCCTGCACCGGCGCGAGGCGCCCTATGGCGACATCACCCTCGCCGAGCTGGTGCATGACGGAAACTACATGGCGCGGCTGCGCGCGGCACGGCCGGCCGAAGGCATCGGCCAGCTCGATGACGACACCTTCATCTCCGACCAGTCGATGTCGGCGGCGGCCACTGGGCTGGGCGGCGCGCTGGCCGGGCTCGACGCGGTGTTGCTGGGGGAGGTCGACAATGCGTTCTGCGCCATTCGCCCGCCGGGGCACCACGCCGAAATCGCCCGGCCGATGGGCTTTTGCCTGATCAACACCGTTGCCATCACGGCCCGCGAGGCGCAGCGCAAATATGGGGCGGAGCGGATCGCCATCGTCGATTTCGACGTCCACCACGGCAATGGCACGCAGGACATCTTCAAGGACGATCCGAGCGTATTCTATGCCTCGAGCCACCAGATGCCGCTGTTTCCCGGCACCGGGCACCCGAGCGAAACCGGGGTGGGCAATATCGTCAACGCCGCGCTCAAGGCGCATGGCGACGGCGCCGATATGCGCGCGGCCTATAAGGAAATCATCCTGCCGGCGCTGGACAATTTCGCCCCCGATCTCATTCTGCTGTCAGCCGGGTTCGACGCCCATCAGCGCGACCCGCTGGCCCAGCTCGAATGGGAGGATGGCGACTATGCCTGGCTCACGGGAAAGTTGATGGATGTGGCCGAACGCCGCTGCGCCAATCGCATTGTGTCGCTGCTCGAAGGTGGCTATGACCTCAAGGGCCTTGCCGGCGGCGTGCGCCAGCATGTGGCGATGCTGCTCAATGGCCGCGCGCCCGAGACGAGTGAATAGGACGAACCATGGCCGAAACCACCCATGAGGATGTAAAAGCGCTCAGCTTCGAGGCGGCGCTGGAACAGCTCGAACAGATCGTCCAGAAACTCGAAAGCGGCAAGGCGCCGCTGGCCGAATCCATCGCCATCTATGAGCGCGGCGAGGCGCTGAAGGCCCATTGCGAGACGCTTCTGCGCACCGCCGAGGCACGGATCGAGAAGATCACCTTGAGCCGCGAAGGCAAGGCGGTGGGTGTGGAGCCGCTCGACGCGAATTGAGCGACACCGGCACCCTTTTGATAGGGTGCGATGTGCCCCAGAACAGCACCCTGGGCCCGACAGGCCTGATTTGAAGCGTAAAGACCCATGACCAACAAAGCCTTGCGGAATTTTCGGATCGTATTGTGGGTCTTGGTGGCGGTGGTGGCCATCGGGGCGACGGCGCTCTATGTGTTCCGGCCGCCGCAGCGGCCGCTGGGGCTCAACGGGCAGGAATTCGCCCTGCGCTCGACCAAGGGCGGGACTTTCAGCCAGAACGATCTGCGCGGGACGCCGAGCCTGATCTTTTTCGGCTATACGTTCTGCCCCGATGTGTGTCCGACGACGCTGGCCGAAACCACGGCCTGGCGGGCGCAACTGGGGCTCGACGCCGATGATCTGCGCATCATCTTCGTGACGGTCGATCCCGAGCGCGACACGCTCGAAATGGTCAAGGACTATGTCGAGGGGTTCGACCCCTCCGTCATCGGCCTTGTCGGCGACGAAGAGGCGACGGCCAAGGCCAAGGCGGCCTTCGGAGTATTTTCGGAAAAGGCCGGCGATGTCGGGAGCGAATTCTACCTCGTCAACCACACGGCGCTGACCTTCCTCATCGACAGGAACGGCCTGTTTCAAAGCACGATTTCCTATGAGGAAGCCCAGGACACCGCCCTCGCCAAGGTCAAGCGGCTGGTCGAGGGGTGAGCGGGCGCACAAGGCTCGACCTGGCGCTCGAACAGCGCGGCCTCCTGCCCAGCCGGGCGCGGGCGCGCGACGCCATTTTGCGCGGCACGGTGTCGGTCAATGGCGCGCCGGCGAAAAAGCCCAATCAGATGGTGGGCGAGGCCGATACGGTGACATTGGACGATCCGGCGGCGCGCTATGTATCGCGGGCGGCGCTCAAGCTGATCGCCGGGCTCGATGCCGGCGGCATCGCGGTCGAGGGCAGAACCTGCCTCGATGTGGGCGCCTCGACCGGCGGCTTTACCCAGGTCTTGCTCGAGCGGGGCGCCGAGCGGGTCTACGCCGTCGATGTCGGGCATGAGCAATTGCACGAGAGCCTGCGGGCCGATGAGCGCGTGGCGAGCCTTGAGGGCACCAATGCGCGGGACCTCGACGCCGCCATCATCGCCGATCGCATCGACCTCATGGTGTCCGATGTCAGCTTCGTGTCGGTGACCAAAGTGCTGGCGGCCCCGCTGGCCCTCTGCGCCCCCCGGGCCGATGCGGTGATCCTTTACAAGCCGCAATTCGAAGTGGGGCGGGAGCATGTCGGCAAGGGCGGCATCGTCACCGATATCGAGGCAAGCGAAAGCGCGATGGCGCAGGTGATCGCCTTTGTCGAAGCGGCGGGGTTCACCCATCGGCTGAGCGTGGCTTCACCGATTGCGGGGGGCGATGGCAACCGGGAAACGGTGCTGGTGTTTTCGCGGGGTGAACAACCCTAGAATCTTTCCGGCTTCCCTTCTCCCCTGAGGGGAGAAGGTGGCCCGCAGGGCCGGATGAGGGGTTCAGTCTCGCGTTTCAAGCTGAGAGGCCTTCACCCCTCACCCCACCCTCTCCCCTGAAGGGGCGAGGGGGCGAAAGAGCCGATGATTCCACGCCAAACGGAAATACCCTGGAACGGCTTTGCGTTCTAATCCCTGGTTTACGCATCGGATTGTCCGAAAATCGTGAGGACAGTTTTCTGTCCGATGCCCTAAAGCATGTCGCGGGTTAACGGATTCGGG
>JAHCJW010000161.1 GCA_026126125.1 Devosia sp. | reverse complement strand
TAGCGATTGGCATAGGAGCGATCGAGACCGACGCGTTCGAGCCAGAAGAGCGCCTTTTCATTCTGCTCGCGCGCGGTGCCCAGCCCGTGAATATGCAATGGTTCGGCGACGATCTGGGTCAGCGTCATCATTGGATCGAGAGCGGAATAGCTGTCCTGAAACACCACCTGCATGCGCTTGCGATAGGGTTTGAGCGCCTCGGGGGAGAGGGACGAAATATCGGTGCCATCGACGAGGATCTGGCCGCGCGTCGCCTCGGTGAGGCGCAGCGCCATCATGCCGGTGGTGGTCTTGCCCGAGCCGCTCTCCCCGACAATGGCGACGATGCGGTTGCGTGGCAGGGTAATATCCACCTGCTCCACGGCGTGGAAATCGCCATATTTGGTGACAAGGCCGGAGCGGCGGCGGACACGATAGGACTTGGCGAGGCCGCGCAATTCGAGGGCCGGGGTGGCATTTTCGTCGCCGCGCGAGGGCTCGAAATTGGCGTGGAGGCTGGCGAGGAGCTGTTTGGTATAGTCGTGGCGCGGCGCGTCGAAAATCTCTTCGACCGGGCCTTCCTCCATCACCTCGCCGCGATACATGACCAGCACGCGATCGACGGTTTCGGCGATGACGCCGAGATCATGGGTGATCATGATCAGCGCCATGCCGAATTCGGACTGGATCTGCTTGATGAGCTGGAGGATCTGCGCCTGGATGGTGACGTCGAGCGCGGTTGTCGGCTCGTCGGCGATCAGCACCTTGGGGCGACAGGAGAGGGCCATGGCGATCATGGCGCGTTGCAGCATGCCGCCGGAAAGCTGGTGGGGATAATAGGAAAGAACGTCGCGGGCGTTCTTGATCTCGACGCGGGCCAGCAGCTCCTCGGCTTCCTTGCGGGCGGCGGATTTGCTGGTGTTGCGGTGGGCGCGGATGGTTTCGGCGATCTGGTGGCCGATGGTGAAGACCGGATCGAAGGCGGTCATCGGGTCCTGAAAGATCATGGCCGCGGCGCGGCCGCGCAGACGCGCCAGATCGTCCTTGCCGGCCTTTTGCACATCGGTGCTATCGAGGCGGAGCTTGGTTGCCGTGACATTGGCGGTGGCGGGCAGCAGACGCAGCAGAGCGCTGCAACTGACCGACTTGCCCGAACCCGACTCGCCGACAATGCCGAGGCTTTCACCTTGCTCGAGGGCAAAACTGATGCCGCGCACGGCATCGACCGCGCCGCCATATTGGCGGAAACTGACCTTGAGGTCCTCGACTTCGACAAGCGGCATGGATTGGTCCCGGCAGGAAGGAGGCGCCTCCCGGCAGAGCCGGGAAGCGCGGGAGGATCGTTGGACTACTTCGTCAGATGGGTGAAGAAGTAGTGGCCGAGGCGATCAAGCGGGGTGAAGCCGAGGGCATTGGGCTGGGAAGCCTCGCCGCCGAGCTGGTCGGAAATCACGGCGATGGTCACCGGATGGACCAGCGGCACGATCAGGCCCTGATCGATCATGATCTGCTCGGCCTGGGCGTAGAGATCGTAACGGGTATCCCAGTCGCTTTCCGAATCCGCCTTGGAGACCAGGGCGTCATATTCGGGAATGAAATAGCCGTGGCGGCCGCCATTGTAGAAAATGCCGTAGAAGTTGGACGGATCGAGATAGTCGTATTCATAGGGCGCGATGAAGATATTGTTCTTCTTGTTCCTCAGACCGTCCATCCAGTCGGCCCCGGGAAGGACGCGGATGTTCATGGTGACGCCGAGGATTTCCTTGAACTCGGCCTGCAGATATTGCGCCATGGCCGGAATGATGGCGCCGTTATAGCCGCCTTCCTCGCGATACCAGATCTCGATTTCGGGGAAGCCTTCGCCATTGGCGAAGCCGGCATCGGCCATATATTTCCTGGCCGCTTCCGGATCGAACGTGGCCTGGGCCACGACCGTTTCATTGTAGCCAGGATAGCCGGGCGGCAGGATGGAGCCGGCCGGAATGGCGATGTCCTTGAGAACGGTCGAGGTCAATTCGGCGCGGTCGACCGCATGATAGAAAGCGCGGCGGACATTGACGTCGTTGAAGGGCGCCGAATCGAGGTCGTAGGAAATATAGGAGGTGGCGAAGACCGCATTCTGGCGGATGCCGTCCGGATAGCGCTGGGTCGCCACCGGCACCTGTCCGGTATTGAGGAAGGAATAGTCGGCGTCGCCGGCGAGGAAGGCCGGCAGCCCAACTTCAGGGGCGCCGAGGCTGGGATCGACTTCGAGCCGGTCGATCTGGGCCTGCCAGGGGCCGGTATAGGTGTCGGACTTGGTGAGAACGACGGAATTGTTGGATTTCTCCCAGCTTTCAAGATCGAAGGGGCCGGAGGAAACGATGGTGTCGACATTGAGCGCCCAGTCGTCGCCCAACTCGTCCACCTTGTGCTTGGGCACCGGATACCAGAGGCTGGTGACCGAGGGCAGATAGGGCTTTGGCGCGACGGTGGTGACCTCGATGGTGAGGTCGTCGACGGCAGCGAGACCGAGCGCGGAAACATCGGCGGTGCCTTCGGTGACCTCTTTCCAGCCCTTGATGCCGCCGGCGAAATCCCAATACCAGGCAAAGTCATAGCCGCTGGTCGCGGCGCGCTGCAGGGCGAAAACATAGTCCTCGGCGGTCAGCGGTTTCCCATCGGACCAGACGAGGCCGGGGCGCAGCTTGAAGGTCCAGGTGAGGCCGTCCTCGGACTGGCTCCAGCTTTCCGCCGCCATCGGCGTCAGCTCGAACTCCTTGTCGAAGGTGGCGATCGGCACCTGCAGCAATTCGGCGAAGGTGGCGCGGTCATAGACCGTCTTCATATAGTCCATATAGGTGCCGGTGGTCGATTGACCGGGCGCCAGAACGGTGGACTGGGCCAGTGCGGGCAGTGTGAGTGCCGTGGCGATGGCCAGCGTGGATGCCAGTGTTTTCAGTGTGTGCATGCGCTCCCTCCTTGCAGGGCAAAAGACGTTTCCCAAAGCGCGTCGCGATTTTTTCAGATCCGCTCTTTGCGCTTTAGCTCTTTGTTTTTGCACATGTCTTTGCCCCAAAACCGGTGGCCACTTTTGGGAGACATGCTCCAGCGCCGGTCCGGACGGTCGCCGCCGGGCCGGTAGTCTTCGCGCATCCGCCGCCATGATCCGGCGGATGGGCAGATCGAAACCCCTCTCGAGCTGCCTAAGGCGTGTCGCGTTTCTTTCCGATCAGCCCCCTTCGCCTTAGCTCCTGTCCTTATCCCGAAACCGGGGCCACTTTCGCGAAACATGCGCTAATGACATATGTCTGACAAACGTGCGTTGGCTTGGCAAGACGGGGGTGACGATTTTGTCCCTCGGGATAGCGGGGCAGAGCGGGAAGGCGCTGCGGTCTCAGCGCCTTGGGGAGCCGGAAAGGCTGGCAGCGGCGTTGGCGATGGCATGGGCGTCGATGGCGAAGTGGCGATAGAGGTCGGGAACGGTGCCGGTCTGGCCGAAATGCTCGACGCCGAGGGGAATGGTGCGGTGGCCCAGAACGCTGCCGAGCCAGCCCAGCGTGGCGGGATGGGCATCGATGGCGGTGACGAGGCCAGCCCGGTGCGGGATGTCGGCGAGGAGGGTTTCGACATGGCTGCGGGCCGCCGTGTCGCCATGCAGGCGGGCGCGCTGGGCGGCGTGCCAGCCGGCATTGAGCCGATCGGCGGAGGTAACGGCGAGCACGGCGATATTGCGGCGGTCGCCGCCGAGCCGCGCGGCGGCTTCGATGGCCTCGCTGGCCAGTACGCCCTGATAAACGATGACGGTCTCACATTGCGGGGTGGGGGGATTGAGCCAATAGGCGCCGCGGATGATGTCGTCGGCGAGGGATTTTTCCAGCGTGCGCGGCACCTGTTCGAGGGTGCGGGTTGACAGGCGCAGATAGACCGAGCCGCCGGTGACGTCGCGCGGCCAATCGGCAAGGTCGGGGCGGGCGTCGCCCGAGCGCTGCATATAGTCGAAGGCCCAATCCATGATGACGGCCAGCTCGTCGGCAAAGGCAGGCTCGAAACTGGCAAGGCCATCCTGCGCCATGCCGATCAACGGCGAGGCGATGGACTGGTGGGCGCCGCCTTCGCCGGCCAGCGAAACGCCCGAGGGCGTGGCGACGAGGAGGAAGCGCGCATCCTGATAACAGGCATAGTTGAGCGCATCGAGGCCGCGGGCGATGAAGGGGTCGTAGAGCGTGCCGATGGGCAGCAGCCGTTCGCCGAACAGGGAATGGGAAAGGCCGGCGGCGCCGAGCATGAGGAAGAGGTTCATCTCGGCGATGCCCAGCTCCAGATGCTGGCCCTCGGGGGTAAAGCGCCATTTCTGGGTGGAGGGGATGGCTTCCTTCTGGAAAAGATCGGCCTGTTCGCGGCGAGCGAAGAGATGGCGCCGATTGACCCAGGCGCCCAGATTGGTCGAAACGGTGACGTCGGGCGAGGTGGTGACGATGCGGCGCGCCAGTTTGCTGTCGGTCTTGGCAATGGCGTCGAGAATGCGGCCGAACGCTGCCTGGGTGGAAACGGGGCCGGTGCCGATAAATTGCGGGCCCAGGGTGGGCACGGCGGGGCTGGTGAGGCGACGCGAGGTGCTGGTGTTGAAAGGGAGCGCATCGAGATAGGCCTGGAGAGCCTCGGCCTCGGGCAGGCCCTCGAAGGGCTCCCATTCCTGGCCTTCGCGAATCTGGTGGGCTTTGCGCAACTGGTCGATCTGGGCGCCGGTCATCTGGCCGGCGTGATTGTCCTTGTGGCCGGCGAGCGGAGTGCCCCAGCCTTTGACCGTATAGGCGATGAAGACGGTCGGCCGCTCGCTGCCGGCGGCCTCGAATTGTTCGAGCAGGCTTTCCACGCAATGACCGCCGAGATTGGCCATGAGATCGGCCAGCTCGGCGTCGGTGCGGCGGGCGAGGAGGGCGGAAACCGGTCCCTGATCGCCGATGTCGTCGGAAAGTCGTTCGCGCCAGGCGCCGCCGCCGCGGAACATCAGCGCCGAATAAAGATCGTTGGGGCAGGCATCGATCCACGCCTTGAGGCGGTCCCCGCCCGGCTCGGCGAAGGCGGCGCGCTGTCGGACGCCATATTTGAGGGTGACGACCTGCCAGTCGAAGGCGCGGAAAATGGCTTCGATCCGATCGTAAAGCCCTTCGCGCACCACGCCGTCAAGGCTCTGCCGGTTGTAGTCGATGATCCACCAGGTGTTGCGCAGGCCATGTTTCCAGCCTTCGAGCAGGCATTCATAGAGATTGCCTTCATCGAGTTCGGCATCGCCGGCGAGGGCGATCATGCGGCCTTCCGGGTGGTCGGTTCGCGACCAGGGCTTGGCCCGCACATAATCCTGCACCAGGGAGGCAAAGGCGGTGAAGGCGACGCCCAGGCCGACCGAACCGGTGGAAATATCGACGTCGTCGGTATCCTTGGTGCGCGAGGGATAGGATTGGGCACCACCAAAGGCGCGGAAATCGATGAGCTTCTGCCGGCTTTGGCGGCCCATGAGATATTGGATGGCGTGGAAGACGGGCGCGGCATGGGGCTTGACCGCTACCCGGTCCTCGGGCCGCAAAACGCCAAAATAGAGCGTGGTCAGCAGCGCGGCCATCGAGGCGGAGCTGGCCTGGTGGCCGCCGACCTTCACCCCGTCGACATTGGGGCGGATGTGATTGGCATGATGGATCATCCAGCTCGCCAGCCAGAGCGACTTCTTCGTCAGCGCCGTAATCGCCTCGATGCGCGTCAGATCCGATTTCGCCATTCATAGCCTCCTCTGGCAGTTGTCTGACATTGCCTGTTGCGAGAGGGTGATTTTTGCCTATTTTGGCGTATAATCGCTATCGATGCGCAGGATTTACGAAGGTCGGGAAGAAAAAATGGCTGAAACCGCCAAATTCGAGTTGAGCGCCATCGACCGGAAAATCCTGCGCGCCTTGCAGGCGGAGGGGCGGCTCACCGTGCAGGCGGTTGCCGACCAGGTGGGGCTGTCGCCCTCGCCCTGCCTGCGCCGGATACGCCAGCTGGAACAGGCGGGGATCATCTCGGGCTACAGCGCCAATGTGGAGCAGCGGGCGGTGGGGCTGCCGATCTCGGTGTTCATCTCGATCAAGCTGGAGCGGCAGCGGGCGCATGAACTCGACGCCTTCGGAGCGGCGATCCGCATCTGGCCGGAGGTGATGGAGTGCTATCTGATGACCGGGCAGTTCGATTTTCTACTGCGCGTTGTCTGCGCCGATCTTGACGCCTACGAGCATTTTCTGCGCGAAAAGCTGACCCAGCTCGGGGGTGTGGCATCGATCGAAAGCAGTTTTTCGCTCGGCGCGGTGAAATTCTCGCGGGTGTTGCCGATCTGAGGCGTTTACCAGCCCGGGCCGGCGAAATCGGGCGGGGTGACGTTGACGAGGCCCCGACCGACGATCCAGCTGCGCTTGACCCAGCCGGTGTCTGGAATGCGGCACCATTGGGTGGCGTTGGCGCCGCGCAGCGCAAAGCCGCCCCCGCCGAACAGCGTGCCAAAGCGCGAGTCGCTGTCGTTCTGGGTGCAGTGATCGATAGGGATCGCGCTGCCGTTGGCGAGGCGGCCGACAATGGCATAGCGCTCGCCGGGCCCCGAGTGAATGGCGATGTCGCCGCCCGAGACGCGGGCGGTGACGGTGAGCGCCGCAGCGGGGACCGTGGCGAGGGCCAGGGCCAGGCCGGCGAGAATGAGGGGGCGCATGGGCTCTCTCCAGATGCTTCGAGGTCAGTATATGGGGCATGGCTGTGGCAAGGAAAGGGCAGCACTTTCCCTCGCCCCTCCAGAACAAGCGCTGGTCTATTCCCTTGTTCGCGGATCGGATTATCCGAAGACCGTGACCACATTTTTTGGTCCGAGGCTTGGTGCGCTCAGAGGTTGACCTTTGCATTGTCGCCCATATCGGGGGCGGCGCCGGTGACCGCGGCGATGGCCATCTTGGCGAAGGTAACGGCGCGGTTGGGGCTATCCCAGAGTTCGCCATCCTCGGGGGTGACGGTGATCAGGCGGATGTCGGGATCGGTGGCGTCTTCCCACCAGGCCTTGTCCCAATCGCTCCACAATTGGGTGATCCTGGCGCGGTCATTGCTGAGCCTGGCCTTGCCCGAAATCACCGCATATTTATGGCCGCCGCTATCGACCCAGGCCATCGACACATAGGGAAAACGCTCGATCTCGTCATTCTTGTGCCCCTCGACATCAACGAGGAAATAGATGGCGTCCTGGTCGCGAAATACCCGCGCCGACAGGGGCCGGCTGCGCTGGCGCTCACCATCCCAGGTGGTGAACATGCAGATATCGATCTTCTTGGCCAATTCCCAGATGCGGTCCTGCACCTCGGCGGGGGTCTTCTGGGTGTCGTGATGGTCCTTGGTCATGGACTGCTCCTGCGTTGGCTTTTGCGCATGTCTTCCCGAAACCGGTTTCCACTTTCGGGAGACATGCTTTAGTCGTGCAGGAGTAATGAAGGAGGGCCGGCGCGGGTTGCGTGCGAAATTCCCGCGCCAAAGCGGCCCGACATGGTTTTAAAGCGCGGCGCGCTTCTTTCAGATCAGCTCCCTGCGCTTTAATCCTTTGTTTTGCCGCATGTCTTTGTCCCGAAACCGAGGCCCCTTTCGGGAGACATGCG
>JAHCJW010000160.1 GCA_026126125.1 Devosia sp. | reverse complement strand
CGCGAGGCGGGCGACCGGCGCAATGCGGCCCAGACCGGCTGGCGCAATGCCGACAGGACTTGCGGGCCGCCACCGACGCGCTCTCGCAAGTGCGCATCGAATTGACCCGCATCGAGGAGCGGCTCAAGGGCGCGATGGCCCAGCGCCAGCAGATCGAGCGACAGGTGGAAGAAACGCTGGGCATTCCAGCGAGCAAAACGCTGGAAGCGTCCGGGATTCGCCCCGAGGAGGCCCTGCCGGCCGAGGGGCCGGTGGAGCAAAAGCTCGAAAGGCTCAAGGCGGAGCGCGAACGGCTCGGCGGGGTCAATCTTTCGGCCGAGAAGGAAGCGGCCGAGGTTCAGGACAAGCTCGACACCATGGTGCGCGACCGCGATGACCTGATCGAGGCCATCGCCAAATTGCGTGCCGGCATCGCCGCGCTCAACCGCGAGGGCCGCGCTCGCCTCAACGCCGCCTTCGGCAAGGTCAATGCGCATTTCCAGGAGCTGTTCACGACGCTGTTCGGCGGCGGCACGGCCGAGTTGAGCTTTGTCGAAAGCGACGACCCGCTCGAAGCCGGGCTCGAAATCATTGCCCGGCCGCCGGGCAAGAAGCCGCAGACCATGACCCTGTTGTCCGGCGGCGAGCAGGCCCTGACCGCCATGAGCCTGATCTTTGCGGTCTTCCTCACCAATCCGGCGCCGATCTGCGTGCTCGACGAAGTCGACGCGCCGCTGGATGACGCCAATGTCGAACGCTTCTGCAACCTGCTCGAATCGATGCGCCAGCGCACCAATACGCGCTTCATGACCATCACCCACAACCCGATCACCATGAGCCGCATGGATCGCCTGTTTGGCGTGACCATGGCCGAGCGCGGCGTTTCCCAACTGGTGTCGGTGGACCTGCAGACGGCCGAGAGTTTTCTCGATGTGGGTTAGCCAACGATCGGCTTCGCGCCGTCGGGAGAGCTAAAGCGCCTCGCGATCTTTCAGATCAGCTCCGTTCGCTTTAGCTCTTTGTTAACGCGTGTCTTTTTGCCGAAACCGGTTTCCACTTTCGGCAGACATGCTTTAGCTCTTTGTTTTAACGCATGTCCTTTTTTGTGCCGAAACCGGTTTCCAGTTTCGGCTGACATGTTTTAGCTGAACCATATCCCGTCGTGGATCTCCGCCGCGACATTGGCCTTGTTCTCGGCGCTGTCGGAGAAATTCACCAGCACCGCGTCTCGTGCCAGGGTGCCGTTCTTCAGCCCATCGACCCAGAAATTGAACCCGTCGCCATCGGGGCCGCGCTTGAGCACGTTGCGATAGAGCAGCCCGACAAAACTCTCGTGGGACACGCTCGATGCGGTGCCGTAGAGCTGGGTGAATTCATTCGAGCCGATGAATTGCTGCGCCGCCCAATAGACATTGCCCTGCCCCTGGTCCAGTGACTTGATCCAATAGCCCAGCCCCTTCTCATCCGGAGTGCGGTTGAAGGCCGCCTGATAGAGCCGATAGGCCTGGCCGGCATTGCCCTCGAAATCATAGGCAAGAACGGCATCGGCAAAGACGATGCGCTCGGCCTGCATCACCACCATGTCCCAAGAGTTGGCGCCGTTCGCCAGCATGTTGACGATCTCGTTGGAGTGCGAGACATCCCAGATGGAGGAGCGGAAGATATCGGTCACGACCGTATCGAACCCGGCGCCGGCATTGACCGCGAATTGCTTGCCCTGGACAAAAATAATGTCGTCGCCGCCCCGGGTAACGACGACGTCACGGCCACCCCCGGCATAAATCACGTCATTGGCCGCGGTACCGTGCAGAACCTCGCCTGCACCCGTCGCGGACTGGGTGAGGGTAAAGGTCTGGGCATCCCAGCTCCAGCTGGCGACATGGCTGCCTTTTTGGTCGGGTGTGCCATACAACGCCTGGATGGCCTGAACATCCATCACGCCAAGCTTGGGAAAATAGTCATTATAGGACATGACGGTGTTGTGGCCATTGTCCTTGCTGGGCGAGAGCAAGGGATCGGTGCCGTCATGGGGATGTTCAAGACCCAGCGCATGACCGATTTCATGCAACATGACATGCAGGTTCATGCCCGACTTTTGATCGAGGAAGACCCCGCTATAGCCCGAAGACGGCGCAAACAGTCCCGGACGGCCGCTCTGAAGATAGATGTCCGAGGAGGGCATGGAGGCCTGGCCCGCCGTATTGCCGTCGAGTTTGTAGCCCCCCACCTCGACATCGCCCAGTCCGCCCGGCGCCTCGAAGAACACGATGCCGGACACCGCGCCCCAGGTCTCGATAGCCTCGCGATAGATCGCGCGCTCCGCCTCGGTCAGTGGTCGGAAATAATTCGGATCCTCATAATTGATCCCGTCCACCTTGGGCGGCACCGTCTCGGCGAAGGAATAGGTGAGAAAAACCGACTTGGCCTTGAACGGCTGATTGTAGATGTGATTCCAGCTCGACGTGCTGGTAATCAGCGCCCTATAGTCGTCAACGTAAGTTGCCATAATTGCCCCCTCTTGCAGCCGGCAAAGTCTAGCCGAAGAACTCTCGCCAAAATCCTAAAGGCGTCAACCCGGCCCGGCGATGAGAACACGGCGCCCAAAATGCCGGGGGCGGCGTCGCAAAGAATCCCTGATCTTTGCCATGACTCTGCCACCATTGCGCTGTGGACAGCATGCCGCACCTAGGCGCAGACAGAAATATACGTTGAATAACAATATGTTAGAACATCAATGCTCTCCTTGACACCATAAGGGGCCGCCACTATGTTGCGCCCGACTTAGAAGGCGCCCCGAAAACAAAGGGACTGGGCCGGCCAAGGGGAGTGTGCGGATGGCAAAACCGCCGGAGAACCATGGCAAGCCCGATAGCGCCAGCGAAGCAACGCGGGATCTCGCATCCCGCATCGCTTCGGCCAAGCGGGAGCGTGCGCTGGCGGACAACAGATCCGCAGGTGGCAATTCCGGGTCGTCCGAAGGGCTGGGACGCGGCATGCGCATCGGCACCGAATTCGTGGCGGCTGTCATCGTCGGGGCCGTGATCGGCTACCTGATCGACCTTGGACTGGGGACCAGCCCCTGGGGCTTGCTCATTGTCATGATGATGGGCTTTGCCGCTGGAATTCTGAATGTCACCCGCGTGGTGGCCGAAATGAATGCCGCGACGGCCGCCCCGTCTGAGCCCGCCAAGGGTTCCGACCAGGATGCCGGAAGCGGGCACTAGATTGATGACGCTTAGAGGGCTCCATGGCCGGTACTGACCCGATCCACCAGTTTGTCATCTACGACCTGTTCCCGATTCATATCGGGGATGAAGCGGCCGGAACGGCCATGAACTTCTCCTTTACCAACTCGGCCCTGTTCATGGTCGTCACCGTGGTGGTCCTGACCGGCTTCATGGTGCTGTCCGCATCGCGCAATGCGATGGTGCCGGGCCGTTTCCAGCTGGTGGGGGAGCTGGCCTATAGTTTCGTGGCCAATATGCTGCGAAGCTCGGCCGGCACCGAAGGGATGAAGTTCTTCCCCTTCGTCTTCTCGCTGTTCGGCTTCGTGCTGGTGGCCAATCTTCTGGGCATGTTCCCCTATTTCTTCACCGTGACCAGCCACATCATCGTCACCGCCGCATTGGCGCTGCTGGTGATCTCGGTGGTGATCCTTTACGGCTTCTTCCGTCACGGCCTGAAATTCCTCAAACTCTTCGTTCCTGCCGGCGTTCCCGCCTATGTGCTGCCCATCGTGGTGCCGATCGAGATCATCTCGTTCCTGTCGCGCCCGATCAGCCTTTCGGTTCGTCTGTTCGGCAACATTCTGGCCGGCCATATCACCCTCAAGGTGTTCGCCGGTTTCGTGGTCAGCCTCGGCGCTCTTGGCGCACTGGGCTGGCTGGGTGCTGTGCTGCCGCTCATCATGACCGTGGCGATCACCGCACTCGAACTGCTCGTCGCGGTGGTGCAGGCCTATGTGTTTGCAGTGCTGACTTCGATGTATCTCAACGACGCGGTCCACCCATCACACTAAGACGTTGAGTCCCTTAAACGGCGGCTTTTCGCCGGAATTTTTGACCCTCGAAAGGACAAACAAATGGATGTTGAAGCCGCAAAGATGATCGGCGCCGGTATCGCGACCCTGGGCATGGCTGGTGCCGCCCTCGGCGTGTCGAACATCTTCTCGAACTTCCTGTCGGGTGCCCTGCGCAACCCGTCCGCTGCTCCCAGCCAGGTCGGTAACCTGATTTTCGGTATGGCCATGACCGAAGCTCTGGGCATCTTCTCGTTCCTGGTTGCCCTGATCCTGCTGTTCGTCGCCTAATTCGCGACGATGAATTTGCGCGGCCGGGAGTTCCCGGCTGCGTTCTTTTAGGTCCGGCACAAGTTGGACACGGGATAAAACGGGACCGCACAAGATGGTAACGCAAGCCTTCGCCCAAGAGGCGGAAACGCCGACCGAGGACAATGTCGAGGCGCAGGGCGCCGAGGCGGTCCATGCCGATCCGACGGCCGACACGCACGCCACCACCGAAGCGCATGGGGATGCCCAGCATTCGGACGTGTTCCCGCCCTTCGATCCGGCAACCTTTCCCAGCCAGTTGCTCTGGCTCGCAATTTCCTTCGCCGCGCTCTATCTGCTGATGAGCAAGATTGCTCTTCCCAAGATGGGCAGCATCATCGAGAAGCGCCAGGCTCTGATCGACGCCGATCTCGCCGCCGCCGACCAGGCCCGGCAGAAGACCGACGCCGCTATCGCCGCCTATGAAAAGGCCCTTGCCGAAGCCAAGGCCAAGGCCCAGGGCATCGCCAATGAAAGCCGCGACGCCATCCAGGCAGACCTGGCCGCCAAGCGCGCTGCCGTGGAAGCCGATCTCTCCTCCAAGGTTTCGGCCGCCGAAGCCCGCATCGCCCAGACCAAGGCTGAAGCGCTGACGCATGTCGACGAGATCGCCGCCGACACCGCCCAGGCGCTGGTCAGCCAGCTGGTCGGCGAAGTGAATGCCGACAATGTCCGCGCCGCGGTCGCCAAGGCCAAGGAGTAAGCGCCATGGAGTGGATGGATAACAGCTTTTGGGCCCTGATTGGCCTGGTTCTGTTCATTGGCCTTCTGATGTATGTCGGCGTGCCGCGCGTTATCGGCACCATGCTCGACAAGAAGATCAAGCAGATCGAAACCGATATCAGCGAAGCCAAGCGCCTGCGCGAGGAAGCGGCCGCCCTGCTCGCCGAATATGAGCAGAAGCGCGTCGCCGCCGAAGCCGAGGCGGAAGGCATCATCACCGCCGCCAAGGAAGAGGCCGCCCGCCTGACCGCCGAGGCCCAGACCTCGCTGGCAGAACTGGTCGCCCGCCGCACCAAGTCGGTGGAAGACAAGATCGCCCAGGCCGAGGCCCAGGCTATCGCCGAGGTGCGCGCCCGCTCCGCCGATCTTGCCGTCGAGGCGGCACGGACGGTGTTGACCAGCGAGATGAGCAACAAAGGTGGCCAGGTCATCGACAAGGCCATCGCCGATGTGGGCAATCGCCTGAACTGAGGCGATCACCAGTGATGAATTTGAAGGCGGGCAGCGATGCCCGCCTTTTTGTTTGGCACAAAAGTGCGGAGCTGATTGACGCCGCAAAAAATCTCCACCATGTTGCGCGGGACTGCGGGAGAGACTGGTCGAGCGCCAGCGCCGAAGGAGCAACCGCCCCGGAAACTCTCAGGCCCAAGGACCGCAGTCAGGTCAAAAACTCTGGAAAGCGGAGCGGGAAACCGGTCCCTCCGAAGGAGCAACCGGCGCTCAGCCGGGAAATCTCTCAGGGCAAGGACAGAGGGGGCACGCGCCTTTCGGCAACGAAGGGCAAGTCGTGTCGCCGCTTGTTCCGAGAGATCCTATGGCCGAAATCCACCTCGACGACCTCAAGAAGACCCCGCTCTACGACCGGCATGTCGCCGCGGGCGGCCGCATCGTGCCGTTCGCTGGTTATGCCCTGCCGGTGCAGTATCCGACCGGCATCATGAGCGAGCATAAATGGACGCGCGAGCAGGCTGGCCTGTTCGATGTGAGCCATATGGGGCCGAGCTTCCTCACGCTCAGCCACCCCGGTGGCGAGGCTGACGCCGACCACGCGGCCATCGCCGCCATCATCGAACCGCTGATCTGCGGCGACATCGCCGCGCTCAAGCCCGGGCAGATGCGCTATTCGCTGCTGCTCAACGACAATGGCGGCGTGGCGGACGATCTGATGATCGCGCGGGCGCCCGGCGCCGACGGCGGGCTCTACATCGTGGTCAATGCCGGAACCAAGGATGCCGATTTCGCGCTGATCGCAGCGGCGGCCGGCGACAAAGCCCGCCTGAGCCGCGCCGATGGCGACTATGCGCTGCTGGCCTTGCAGGGCCCAGAAGCGGTCAATGTCATGGCGCAGATCGCGCCCGCAGCGACCGAGCTGGGCTTCATGACCTATGGCGCCTTTGACTGGGGCACGGACAGGATTTTCGTCGCCCGCGCCGGCTATACCGGCGAGGACGGCTTTGAAATCCTCGTGGCCAAGCAGGACGCCGAAGCGCTGTGGGACAGTCTGCTCGCCGATCCCCGGGTCAAGCCCATTGGTCTGGGCGCCCGCGACAGCCTGCGGCTCGAAGCCGGATTGCCGCTTTACGGGCACGACCTCGGCCCCAGCATTTCCCCCATCGAGGCCGATCTCGGCTTTGCGATATCCAAACGCCGCCGCGAGGCCGGCGACTTTCCCGGCGCCGCCCGCATTCTCGCCGAACGCGAGGGGCAGTTGCGCCGCAAGCGCGTCGGGCTGATCATCGAGGGAGCCCCGGCCCGCGAGGGTGCCGAAATTCTCGACGCGGCCGGTGCGCCCATTGGCGTGGTCACCAGCGGCGGCTTCGCCCCCTCGCTGGGCAAGGCCATCGCTCTCGGCTTCGTGCCGCCCGAACACGCCGTTCTCGGCGCAAAACTGCAGGTTTCGGTGCGCAACCGGGCCCAGGCCGCCGAGATCGTCCCGACACCTTTCGTTCCCCACCGTTATTTCCGCAAAAGCAAGTAAGGCCCTCGCCATGACCACCAAATTCACACCGGACCATGAATATATCCGCGTGGAGGGTTCGACCGGCATTGTCGGCATCACCCCCTATGCCCAGCAGCAGCTGGGCGACATCGTCTTTGTCGAGCTGCCGCCGGTGGGCAAGGCGCTCAAGAAGGGCGACGAGGCGGCCGTGGTCGAGTCGGTGAAGGCCGCCTCGGAAATCTACGCGCCGGTTTCGGGCACGGTGACCGAGGTCAACGAGGCGCTGACTGGCGAGCCGGGTCTGGTCAATTCCGACCCGGAAAATGCCGGCTGGATCTACAAGATCGAGATCGCCGAGGCGGGGGAAGTCGACACCCTGCTCGATGCCGACGGCTATGCCGAATTGACGCTCTAAAAAGGTCCCCCTCCCTGCCCTCCCCGCATAGGGGAGGGTCAAGCCGGCGTGTTTGGCCAAATTGCGCCACGACCACCGTAGTCTGCCTCCCGCTTGCAGGGAGGGCCAGGGAGGGGATTTTACCAACAGCAAACTGGAACCATCCCATCCATGCGCTACCTTCCCCATTCCGCCCATGAACGCGCCGACATGCTCGGCGTCATCGGTGCGGCCGATATCGAGATGCTGTTCAGCGCCGTGCCCAAATCGGCGCTCAAAT
>JAHCJW010000016.1 GCA_026126125.1 Devosia sp. | reverse complement strand
ATCCCTTGTGTACGCATCGGATTGCCCGAAAACCGTGAGTACACTTTTCGGTCCGATGCTTTAGCCGAACACCACCGTCTTCTTGCCATTGAGCATCACCCGGCTTTCCAAGTGCAGCTTGACGGCGCGGGCGAGGACGCGGCTTTCGATGTCGCGGCCGGCGGCGACGAGGTCGTCCGGGCTCATGGCGTGGGTGACGCGCGCGGTTTCCTGCTCGATGATCGGGCCTTCGTCGAGATCGGGCGTGACGTAATGGGCCGTCGCGCCGATGATCTTGACGCCCCGCTCATGGGCCTGGTGATAGGGCTTGGCGCCCTTGAAGCTGGGCAGGAAGGAGTGGTGGATATTGATCACCTGGCCAAACAGCCGCGTCGACAGATTGTCTGAAAGCACCTGCATATAGCGGGCGAGCACCACGAGATCGGCGCCCGATTGCTTGACGATGTCGAGCACCTGGGCCTCCTGCTGGGCCTTGGTGTCCTTGCCCACGGGCAGGTGGTGATAGGTGATGCCGGCGTCTTCGGCGATCTTGCGGGCGTCGTCATGGTTGGAAATGATCGCCGCGACCTCGGCGTCGAGCCAGCCGACGCGGATCTGGTAGAGCAGGTGCAAAAGCGTGTGGTCGAACTTGGAGACCATGATCACGATCTTCTTGCGCTGGCCCTGATCGGCGAGCGCCGTCTTCATGTCGAAGCGTTCGATCGGCGACTTCAAGGCCTTCTCGATCGTGTCGCGCGACACGCCCTCGGGCGCGGTGAAGGCGAGGCGCATGAAGAAGCGGCCGGTTTCCTTGTCCCAGAACTGGTTGCTTTCGGCGATATTGGCGTTGAGCGCCGCAAGCTCGGTGGTGACGGCGGCAACAATGCCGGGCCGGTCGGTGCAGGAAAGGGTCAGGACGAAATTGGCCGGCGACATCTGGGCAGCTCCGTGAATTCTAAAGCGGGTTGCGATCTTTCAGATCAGCTCCATTCGCTTTAGCTCTTTGTTTTTACGCATGTCTTTTCCCGAAAACCGGTTCCCACTTTTGGGAGACATGCTTTATCCTGCGGTATCAGGGGCTTGGAGACTTTCGTCAAGGAGAAAAGTCCCAACAGAAAAGGGCTGCCCGATATGGACAGCCCTTCCCTGAGTCATTGGCCTCGAAGGGCCCAGGAGGTGGGTGTTAGCCGAGATCACTCCCTAGCAACACCATAAATCCCAGACCTTCTTCGAGCACCATAATCTCATAAGACACTGGATCACCTCCTTTTAGTTGGTTGAACATGGCTTGAGCATGCCCCGGTTCGGAGAGGCTGTAAAGTCACAAAAGGGTCACCCTGGCGCCAAGGGCGGAGAAGGCGAATTCGGTGCGGCTCAGGCCCGCGCCTTTTTCGGCTTGCTCCTGAGCTGGATCAGGGTGGCGGCAAGCACGCCCAGGGCGACGATGCCGACGATGATCGTGGCCAGCGCATTGACGTCGGGCGAGACGCCGAGCCGGACCTTGGAGAAGATGACCATGGGCAGTGTCGAGGAACCGGGGCCGGAGACGAAGCTGGCGATGACCAGATCGTCGAGCGACAGCGTGAAACCCAGGAGCCAGCCCGAGATCAGCGCCGGGGCGATGATGGGCAGGGTGACGTCGAAAAAGGTGCGCACCGGCGAGGCGCCCAGATCCATCGCCGCTTCCTCGAGGCTCCGGTCGAAGTCGGACAGGCGCGACTGCACCACGACACAGACATAGGCCGTGCAGAAAGTGGCGTGGGCGATGACGATGGTGAGCATGCCCCGGCCCTGCGGCCAGCCGAGCAGGCCTTCCATGGCGACGAACAGCAGCAGCAGCGACAGGCCGGTGATGACATCGGGCATGACCAGCGGCGCCGAGACCATGCCGGAAAACAGCGTCCGGCCGCGGAAGCGGCGGAAGCGCACCAACGCCACGGCGGCCAGCGTGCCCAGCACCAGAGCGATCGTCGCGCTGAGCGCGGCGATCTGCAGGCTCAGCCAGGCCGCGCCCAGCAATTGCGGGTCGTTGAACAGCGCGCCATACCATTTGGTCGAAAAGCCGGACCAGACCGTGACCAGGCTCGACTCGTTGAACGAGAAGATGACCAGCGACACGATGGGCGCATAGAGGAAGGAAAAGCCCAGGGCGGCGGCGATGGGCAGAAACCAGCCACGAGAAAACATCTTACTTCTCCACCATCGCGCCCTGCACCCTTTGCAACAGCATGATGGGCACGACGACGACGACCAGCATGGCGACAGCGACCGAGGCGGCGCGGGGCCAGTTGGCGGCCGAGAAGAACTCGTCCCAGAGCACGCGGCCGATCATCAGCGTTTCGGGTCCCCCCAGCAGCGATGGAATGACGAATTCACCAATCGCGGGGATGAAGACCAGCATGGAGCCGGCGATGATGCCGGGGATGGACAGGGGCAGGGTGACCGAAAGGAAGGTGCGCAGCGGACGGGCGCCCAGATCGGCGGCCGCTTCGAACAGCGAGGTGTCGAGCTTCACCAGCGTCGTATAGAGCGGCAGGATCATGAAGGGCAGGTAAGTATAGACGATGCCGACATAGACGGCGAAATCGGTTTGCATCATGGCGAGGGGCGGTATGCCGAAAATGCCCAGCACCTGATTGATGACGCCGTTGCCGCGCATGAAGCCCGACAGCGCATAGACGCGCAGGAGGAACGAGGTGAAGAAGGGCAATACCACCAGCATCAGCAGCACATTGCGCCATTTGTCCGGCGCGCGCGCGATGGCATAGGCCATGGGATAGCCGACCAGAAGCGTGATGACGGTGGCGATGAAGGCGATGCGAATCGAGGAGAGATAGGCCGCGACATAGAGATTGTCGGTAAACAGGCGGATATAGTTGGACAGGTGCAGCGTCAGTTGCACCGTGCCTTCCTCTGTGGTGGTGAGAAGCGGCGAATAGGGTGGGCGGCCGAATTGCTTGGTGGCCAGCGAAATGCCGAAGACCACGGCCAGCGGCACGAGGAAGAAGACCAGGAGCCACAAGACCGGCGCGGCGAGCACCAGCATGCGACCGGTGATGCCGACCCTGGCCAGGCGCCGCTCGACGGCGTTCCAGGGGCGCAGGCGGCGCGGCGGCGGAATGGTGGGTTCGTGGGTCGTGCTCATACCGTCAGCACCGAGCCGGCATTGTCATGCCAGGTCACATAGACCTTTTCTTCCCAGGTGATGGCGTCGGGATTGCCGCGCACCGAATTGGTCTGGCTGACGCGGATGCGCTTGCCGCTTTCGAGCGCCACCTGATAGACCGAAATGTCGCCGAGATAGGCGATTTCCTCGACGATGCCGGTGGTGACATTGGCGTCGAACGGGCTTTCCGGCTTTTCCCGGCTCAGCGCCATTTTTTCCGGGCGGATGGCCCACCACAGGATCTGGTCGGGGGCGCAGTCGACGCCGTGGCCGACATAGATGTCGCAGCCCAGCTCGGCCGAACGGATGCGCACATGGTCCGGCTCGTCCGCGGTGACGGTGCCCTCGACCATGTTGGCCGAGCCGATGAAATTGGCGACGAAGCGCGAATTGGGGAATTCATAGATGTCGGTGGGCTCGCCGATCATGGCGATTTCGCCCTGGTTCATCACCCCGATACGGGTGGCCAGGGTCATGGCCTCTTCCTGGTCGTGGGTGACGACGATGAAGGTGACCCCCAGCTGTTCCTGGATTTTCACCAGTTCGAACTGGGTTTCCTCGCGCAGCTTCTTGTCGAGCGCGCCGAGCGGCTCGTCGAGGAGCAGCAGTTTGGGGCGCTTGGCCAGGGCCCGGGCCAGGGCGACGCGCTGGCGCTGGCCGCCGGAGAGCTGGTGCGGCTTGCGCTTGCCATAATCCTGCAGCTTGACCAGCGCCAGCAGCTCGGCCACGCGCGCCGCGATCTCACCCTTGGGCAAATGATCGCGCTTGAGGCCATAGGCGATGTTCTGCTCGACGCTCATATGCGGGAACAGCGCATAGGACTGGAACATCATGTTGACGGGCCGGTTATAGGGCGGCACGTCAGTCATGTCCTGGCCATCGATCTCGATGGTGCCCGAAGTCGGGTTCTCGAAGCCCGCCAGCATGCGCAGCAGCGTCGACTTGCCCGAGCCTGAGCCGCCCAGCAGGCAGAAGAGCTCCGATCGGTAGATGTCGAGCGACACGTCATGCACGGCGGAGACGTCGCCAAATTTCTTGGTGACGTTCTTGATGCGCACGAAGGGCTTGTTGTTTGCCGGGTCGCGCCATGGGCGCGTATCCACTGCTAGCTGCGGCTTCTTGGCCATGGCGGACTCTGAAATAAAGCTGAAGGGGCGGTGGTGGCCGCCCCTTTTGGATTGAATTACTGGCCCGTTTTGATGCGGGTCCAGGTTCGGGTCAAGAGCTCTTCATATTCGGGCGAATGCGCCGACATGACAAAGGCCTTGGCCAGGATATCCGCGGGCGGGTAAATGCCCGGATTGGACTTGACTTCTTCGTCCACAAATTCGGTCGCCGGGATATTGGGGTTGGCGTAATAGACGTAATTGGTGATCGCCGCCACGACTTCGGGACGCAGGATATAGTCGATGAACTTGTGGGCGTTGTCCTTGTGGGGCGCGTCGGCCGGAATGGCGAGGAAGTCGAACAGGGTCGCCGCACCTTCCTTGGGGATGACATATTCGATCTCGACGCCCTGGCCGGCCTGCGCCGCAGCGTCGGCGGCGATGAAGATATCGCCCGAATAGCCCAGCGACAGGCAAACCTCGCCATTGCCCAGATCGTCGATATATTGGGACGAGTGGTAGTAACGGATATAGGGCTTCACCGAGTTGAGCAGCGCCTCGCCCTTGGAAAGGTCGTCGGGAGACTCCGAATTGGCGGCGATGCCGAGATAGTTGAGGGCGATGCCCATGACTTCGGAGGGGCTGTCGAGCACGGTGATGCCGCAGGAGGCGAGCTTCTGGGCAATTTCAGGCTTGAACAGCAGATCCCAGCTGTCGAGCTCGGCGCCTTCGCCCAGGGCCGCCTTGGCCTTTTCGACATTGTAGCCCAGGCCGATCGTATTGATCATATAGGGCACGGCGTGGGCATTGTCCGGGTCGTGCTGAGCCGCCGCTTCCATGACGGTGGGGTCAAGATTATCCAGATTGGTCAATTTGGATTTGTCGAGCGGGGCGATGAGGCCGAACTTGATCTGGCGTTCGACGAAATTGCCCGAGGGCACCACGATGTCATAGCCCGAATTGCCGGCCAGGAGCTTGGCGTCGACGATCTCATTGCTGTCATAGACGTCGTAATTGACCTTGATGCCGGTTTCCGCCTCGAAATTGGCGATGGTGTCCTCGGCAATATAGTCGGACCAGTTGTAGACGTTCAGCACCGGTTCGTCCTGCGCGATGGCAGGGCTGGCGGCGATCAGAGCGCCCAAGGCAAAGGCGAGCGACTTGTTCATGATCGAGAAGCTCCAATAAAAATAAGAAGAGGTGTACCCGTGGCGATGGCGGTCGTTGAAGACGGCCGGTTTGGCGCGCGGGGTGACGCGCCTGCCGCGGTCTGGCCGCGGCTCAGCCCCGAACCCTCATCTTTGAGGGCTCGGCAGATGGTGCAGGAATCGCGGATATAAAGGGCGGGAGCGCCGCAAGGCACTCGACAGGGTCGCAGCGATCTGCCCGGAGCCGGGCGCGTATCGAGGCATGAAATTCATGCCGTCAACAATGGATCTGGTCAGCGAAGTGCCCTTTCCCCCTCACGAGATCGCGGGCAAATTAATGCCAAATCAAGGGGGGGACAAGGCATGCAAACAGAAGTTTTTGCAGGGCTTGACCACCATGCTTACCGGGGCGCAAAAGCTGCTCTAAACTGGGCGCCGGACGCGGGGCCTGAAAATTTGCGGAGCAAGACGACATGAGTGGCAAGGCCTATCTTTCGATATCGGGCGAGGTGAAGGCGGCACTGGCGGCCGGCAAGCCGGTCGTGGCGCTCGAATCCACCATCATCACCCATGGCATGCCCTATCCACAGAACCTCGATATGGCGCGCAATGTCGAGCAGGTGATCCGTGACAATGGCGCGGTGCCCGCCACCATCGCCATCATGGATGGGCGGCTTTGCGTCGGCGTTTCGGGCGAGGATCTGGAGCGCCTGGCTCAAACCGGGGGCAGGCAGCCAAGGCGAGCAGGCGCGATGTGGCCGCCTTGCTGGTGAACGGGGAAACCGCCGGCACCACCGTGGCCACCACCATGCAGATCGCGGCGCTGGCCGGTATTGCCGTGTTTGCCACGGGCGGCATTGGCGGCGTGCATCGCGGCGCCGAAGAGACGTTCGATATATCCGCCGACCTCGAAGAATTGAGCCGCACGCCGGTGGCGGTGGTTTGCGCCGGAGCCAAGTCGATCCTCGATATCGGCAAGACCCTGGAAGTGCTCGAAACCAATGGCGTGCCGGTGGTCGGTTACGGCACCGAGGATTTTCCGGCCTTCTGGGCGCGCAAGAGCGGTCACAAGGTCGATCATCGCTTCGATGACCTGGCCGAGATCGCCCGGCTCGTGGCCATCCAGACCGACCTCAATATGGGCGGGGTACTGGTGGCCAATCCCATTCCGGAGGCGGACGAGCTCGACGCCGCCCAGATCGAGGGCCGCATCGCCCAGGCCGTCGCCGACGCCGAACAGGCCGGGGTCAGCCGCAAGGCGGTGACGCCTTATCTGTTGCAGCGCATTTTCGAATTGACCGAGGGCCGCTCGCTCAAGGCCAATATCGCGCTGGTCGAGAACAATGCAAAGGTTGCAGCCGGCATCGCGGTGGCGCTGGCCGAGCGCCATGCGACCAAGCCGCCCCTGCGCCGCGCATGAGCGCACGGGTTCTTGTCGTCGGCGACGTGATGACCGACATCATCGTCAAGCCCGAAGGGCCGATCGTGCTCGGCTCGGATCGGCGCGCTACCATTCGCAACCGCCCGGGCGGTTCGGGTGCCAACCAGGCGGTGTGGCTGGGCGCGGTCGGCGCCGATGTGCTGTTCGCGGCAAGGGTCGGGGCGGACGAGCGCGGCATGTATGAGAATTACTTTCGCGGCCTGGGGGTGGTGCCGGCGCTGACCGGCGATGGTGAACAGCCCTCGGGCGTGCTCGTCACCCTCATTTCGCCCGATGGCGAGCGCAGCTTTCTCACCGACCGGGGCGCCAATCTCAACCTGTGCACGGCGGACCTGCCGGTGGGGCTGCTCGAGGGCGTGGCGCTGCTGATGGTCTCGGGCTACAGCTTTTTCGCGCCGGGGCCGCGAGACGCCGTGCAGGCCTTGCTGGCCGAGGCGCGGGCGCGCGGCATCGCCATCGCCATCGATCCGGCTTCGATCGGTTTTCTCGACGAGGTCGGCCCGACGGTGTTTCGCGACTGGGTGGGGCCGGGCGACTGGATCTTCGCCAATGAAAGCGAGGCCGAAATGCTGACGGGCACGGCCGATATCGAGCAGCAGATGCGCGATCTGGGGCAGCAGTTCACCCAGGTGGTGATCAAGCGCGGCCGGCTCGGCGCGGCGCTCGGGGGCAAGGACGGCATCGTGTTCAGCCAGCCCGCGCCCGTGGTTGCTGTGGTCGACACCACCGGCGCCGGCGATGCCTTTGCCGCCGGGTTCGTGGCGGCGCTGCTCAAGGGCGAGCCGCATGAGGCATGCCTTGCACAGGCGATCGCCAAAGGGGCGGAAGCGGTTCAGGCGCTGGGCGGGCAGCCGCAATAGGCTGCCCAAAGCGGGGCTCTCAGTGCGGCTCGTGGGCGTCGGCGACGCCGAGCAGCCAATAGCCGGCCGCCTTGACCCATTCGGGATTGAAGCCGCGTGTCTCGGTCAGATGCGCGCGCACCGCCTTGCTCATCGTGCTTTCGCCCGCGATATAGGCATAGGCGTCCCCCTGCGGGAAAGCGCGTGCCGCCACCGCGTCCTGCAAGAGGGTCGTGGTTCCGGCCGGGGCACCATTGCGGTGCAGATAGGTGAGTTCGAGCGCGGCGGCGGTTGCAAAGCTCTGTTCCTCGGCCGGGTTGTCGACCTCGACGAGGGCGATCACCTTTGCGCCCGCCGGCAGTTCCTCGATGCGCCGACCGATGGCCGGCAGGGCGGTTTCGTCGCCCACCAGCAGATACCAGTCATAGGCGGCCGGAACGACGACCGAGCCGCGCGGACCGCCGATGACCAGGGTCTTGCCTGGGCCGGCGGTCGCCGCCCAGCTCGAGGCAGGGCCATCGCCATGCAGCACGAAATCGAGCTCGATCCAGCCTTCGGCGACGTTCCAGTAGCGCGGCGTGTAGTCACGCATTTCCGGGCGTTCGCCCGGGGCGAATTCGGCGCCGTTGGCCCCTACCGGCACCAGGCGCGGCTCGACGCCTTCGGGGAAGAAAAAGGCCTTGATGTGGTCGGCGTGAGCGGGGGAGACGAAGCCCTCCATGTCGCCTTCGAGGCGAAACCGGCGCATCAGCGGGGTGATGTCGGTGACATGGGTGACGGTGAGCAGGCGCAGCCTGGTGTCGTGGCGGAGGCGTTGCGGGGCGCGGGGGTCGATGGCTTCGCTCATGACGTAATCCTGAATTGACTGATCAGGAATTATGGGCTGGCGGGCGCCTTGGCAAGCCCCCGCTCTCAAAGTCCGAGCATGCTGTCCTGGGCCTGGCGCAGGGCGAAGAGGCGGGTGGTGGTGTCCGGCTGGCTGTTGGCGGCGGTGAGCAGGTCGCCCTTCCTGATCGGCGCGGTCACCTTGCCGCCTTCGAGCAGGCCAACGGGCAGCGCCGCCTTTTCGCGCGCGTCGGCCACGGTCATGGTGAAGGAGCGATAGCAGGTCTCGCCAATGGCATCCAAGGTTTCGCCGGGCGCAAGATCGCGCTTGGCCACGGCGCAGACCTCGGCGACGGGGCGCGGCAGAGGCACCATGTCGGGCCGGCCGGTGAGCATGATGCGGGCGCAGGTCAGCGGCACTTCGAGACTGGTCAGGTGATAGGGGCGGAAGAAAGCATAATAGGGCCCATGCCCGATATGCAGATCGTCCATGCGCTCGATGATGCGGGGATGGCTGGCCTTGACGATGACGAAGACGCCCGGCGCCACGCCCTTGCCGATGGTGAAATCGACCACGCCCGACGAGTTGAGAATGCCGCCATCGCGCTTGGGGATGAGGACTTTCGCCATGTCGTCGCGGTCGGCCTTGGGGCCGTGCATGCCCGGAATGTCGGGCAGCAGGCCGGTGGCATTGGCGATGGCCGCCATCTCGACGGCGGTCTTGGAGCCATCGACGAATTCCACCAGCATGCGCGGGTTCATGTTCCGGCGGGCGGCTTCCTCGCGATAGTCGTCCGGCACGGCGTCGTGTTTCAAGGGGTTGTTCTTGCCCTTGCCGGCGGCGACGATGTCGAGGCCGAGGGCAGAGACGAACTCGATCAGTTCCATGCAGGAGGAAGGCTCGTCCCCGGCGCCGACCGAATAGACGACGCCGAGCCGGTCGGCCTGTGCCTTGAGATAGGGCCCGATGGTGACGTCGGCCTCGACATTCATCATCACCAGGTGCTTGCCATGCTCCATGGCGGTCAGGTCGTAGTCGGCGGCGACGCCGGGCTTGCCGGTGGCGTCGATGACCACGTCGATATTGGGCGTGGTGACGAGGGTTTCGGCCGAGGTGATGGCGATCTTGCCGGCCTCGATGGCGGCGGTGGCCTGGGCCGGGGTGTCGGCGAGCTTGCCGCGATCGTCGTCGCCATAGGCGATGGTCATGGCATCGAGCGCGGTATGGGGACGGCGGGTGGCGATGGCGGCCATCTCGATGCCGCGCATCAGGCTCATCTGGGTGACGAGGTCGGTGCCCATCTCGCCCGAGCCGATGACGCCGACGCGCACCGGCTTTCCGGCATCGGCGCGGGCAGCGAGATCTCGGGCGAGCCCGGTGAGGGCGATCTTGTTCATGGCAAGGGTCCGATCCATTTGGCGGTCTGGTTACAGGCTGGCGCGCCGCGCCGCAAGCTCCCGTGGCCCGGGCAGCGCAGGGTTAGCACTTCTTAAACCGTTCCCGCCGATTATGACGCTGGAGACAACTCCGGGGGCACGTCAAAATTATGGGCAATCAGGACCGAGGCTCGATCGCCTTGCCAGAGGTCATCGATCTGGATGCGCTCGATGCCATTCGCGACAAGTTGATCGACGCGATCGAGGAAGGACCGGTCACCCTGGCGGCCGGCGCCGTCGAGCGCGTCTCGACCAATGCTCTGTTGATGCTGATCAGTGCCGCGGAAACCGCGCGGCGCAACCATTTTGAGTTCGCTATTGAAGCGCCGAGTGCGTCGATGATGGCCGCCGTCGAGCGCCTGGGTCTGACCACCCAGTTTTCGGGGATGATAAAACAATGACATTGCGCGTACTCACTGTCGATGACTCGCGAACGATCCTCGCCATGCTTCACCACACGCTGAGCAATGCCGGCTTTCAGGTGCTGCAGGCCGAGGATGGCAAGCAGGGCCTCGACGTGCTGCAGAGCCAGGAAGTCGACGTCGTGATCACCGACATCAACATGCCGGTGATGGATGGCATCGAGTTCATCAAGAATGTGCGGGCCAGCGGGCAATATCAGAGCCTGCCGATCCTGATCCTGACCACGGAAACGAGCCAGGACAAGCGCGACCAGGGCAAGGCCGCTGGCGGTACCGGCTGGATCGTCAAGCCGTTCGATCCGGACAAGCTGATCAGCGTCATCCACCGCGTTGTGCACTGAACCAAACCAAACACCACGGGGCTGGTGAGCCGAATTATGAGCGATCTGGACGATTTCAAGGCCACCTATTTCGACGAGTGCTCGGAGCTGCTGAGCGAACTCGAAGAACAATTTGCCGCCATCGAGGCGGGCGAGCGCGATGCCGACCGGCTCAATGCCGTGTTCCGCGCCATCCACTCGATCAAGGGCGGCGCCGGCGCCTTCGGGTTTTCGGGGCTGGTGGGCTTTGCCCATGCCTATGAAACCCTGCTTGACTATGTGCGCGACGGCCGGGTCGAATTGACCGACGATGTGGTCACCCTGTGCATAAAGGCCAACGACATTGTCGCCGACCATGTCAGCGCCGCCAAGAACGGCGAAGAATTGCCGGCCGAATATGGCCATGAGGAAAAAGTCCGCTTCGACGTCATTGCCCGCGGCGGCAGCGGCGCCGGCAGCGAAGACGACGACATGAACGGCGAGATCATCGAGGAATTCGACATCGAGTTCACGCCGGTGCGCGTCGAACTCAAGGTCGATGAGGCCGAGGAGAGCGGCGAGGACGACGCCTTCGATGCGCCGCCGCTCGAAGCGGCGCCCGGCAGCTGGGAAGTGCGCTTCACCCCCTTCCGCCAGCTCTATGCCCGCGCCAACGATCCGCTGCTGCTGCTGCGCGAATTGGGCGTTTTGGGCGAGATGAGCGTCCGCGCGGTGATGCACGACGTACCTGCTCTCGGCGATTTCGAGCCGTTCGGCGTCTATTGCTCGTGGGAGATCACGCTTTCCGCCCCTGATCTGACCGATGCGGCCATTCGCGAAGTGTTCGAATTCGTGGAAGGCGATTGCGAAATCACCATCGTGCCGCTGGGGGCGACCCTGTCGCGTTCGGTGGCGCCGGCTGGCATGCCGGCGGCGGCCGCCGAGCCGGGTGTGGCAGATCTTCTCGCCTTGACCGAGGACGAGGTCGCCGATGTCGCGGCGCGTCCGGCCGCAGCTGCCGCTCCCGCCGTGGAAGAAGAACCGGCGCTGAGCTTTGCCGACCTTGCCGACGAGATCAAGGCCTCGGCCCCGCCGCGCCCGGTGGCGCCGCCTCCGGCGCCCAAGCCTGTCGCACCGCCCAAGCCCGCACCGAGCGGGGAGGGTGGCGAAGACGGCGGCAATCGCAGTGTCGGCGTGCAGTCGATCCGTGTCGATCTCGACAAGGTCGACCGCGTGGTCAACATGGTCGGCGAGCTGGTGATCACCCAGTCCATGCTGACCCAGCAGATGGATGAAACGCTGCGGGCGCGCTATACCGAACTGGTGCGCGGGCTCGAGGTTCTGGCCCAGACCACGCGCGGCCTGCAGGATTCGGTGATGGCCATCCGTGCCCAGCCGGTGAAGTCGGTCTTCTCGCGCATGCCCAGGCTGGCGCGCGAGCTGGCGACCAAGACGGGCAAGAGGATCAAGCTCGAAACCATCGGTGAAAATACCGAAATCGACAAGACCGTGATCGAGCAGCTGTCGGACCCCTTGACCCATATGATCCGCAACTCGGCCGATCACGGCATCGAGACGCCGGAGAAACGCCGGGCGATGGGCAAGTCCGAAACCGGCACGATCCGGCTGTCGGCCGAACAGGCCGGTGGCAATATCCTGATCGTGGTCGAGGACGACGGCGCCGGCATCAATCGCGAGCGCGTGCTGCAACTGGCCCGCGACAAGGGCATTATCGCGCCCGACATCACGCCGACCGACGAGCAGATCGACCAATTGATCTTCGCGCCGGGCTTCTCTACCGCCGATGCGGTGAGCGATATTTCCGGCCGTGGCGTCGGCATGGACGTGGTGCTCTCCAACATCAAGAAGATCGGCGGCTCGGTGCATGTGCGGAGCTGGACCGGCAAGGGCTCGCGCGTGACATTGCGCCTGCCGCTGACCCTTGCGGTGCTCGATGTGATGCTGGTCAAGGTCGGCGACAGCCCCTATGTGGTGCCGCTGTCCTCGATCGTGGAAACCATGCAGTGTTCGCGGGCCAATTTCGAGCGCGTCCCCTCGGGTGGACAGGTGCTGCAGGTGCGCGGCGAATATGTGCAGACCATCGATGTGGCGCAGCGTTTCGAATTGCCCACCCAGACCGATCCGGACGACCGGTTCGTGGTGCTGTGCGAGACCGAAGGCAGCCAGAAAGTGGCCCTCGTCGTCGATGACATCATCGGCCAGCAGCAGGTGGTCATCAAATCGCTCGAAGAAAATTTCGAGAGGGTCGACGGCATCGCCGGCGGCACCATTCTGGGCGACGGCAATGTCGCGCTGATCGTGGACGTGCAGGGTCTTCGGGCCACGCAGTTCCACAAGAACGCGGCCTGAGAGGGCCAAACGGACGGCCTTGGTCAGCCGCCCGCATGAGTTTGAGTAAAGCGGCCGCCAGCCGCGCGTCAGAGTAGAAGCCGGCCCCGGGGGCGGCAGAAAGGCACCACTATGGAAGCGCTCGCGATCCGCGACGATATGGGGGACAAGACGGCGGTCGTTGGAGCCAATACGCTTCAACTCATCGCGTTTTCCATCGGCGAACAGACCTACGGCGTGGAAATCACCACCGTGCGCGAAATCCGCGCCTGGAACGGGGCGACGCCCCTGCCCAATACGCGGGAATTCGTGCGCGGCGTGATCAATCTGCGCGGCACCATCGTGCCGATCTTCGACCTGCGCGCCCGGTTCGGCGACGGCCAGACCTCGCCGACCAAGAACCATGTCGTGGTGGTGATGAGCGTGGGCGACAAGTGGGTGGGTATCCTGGTCGACGCCGTTTCCGATATTCTGACCGTGTCGCGAGACGACATCCATAATGTGCCCGAAGGCAATGCCATCGACACCGAGCTGTTGAACGGCATCGTCACCCATGACAGCCGCATGGTCGGGTTGATCGACCTGCACGCGGTGGTCAGCGGCGCCAAGATGGACGGCTAGAGCATTTCTGGCGAAAGTTCCCGGTTTCGGGATAAAGACTTACGGCAACACAAAGGGTTAAAGCGCAGGGAGCTGATCTGAAAGAAACGCGACGCGCTTTGATCCGCCAGCGCCATGAATCAAAAAGCAAAGGGCGTCCGGATGGGCGCCCTTTTGGTTTGTCTGGAACTGGGTCGTTGCCGCCACTACGCCAAACCTGTCGGCGCGTTGCAAACTCTCAAAAAAGCTCGATTTCGCCGTGTGCCTGGTGCTTGGCGACACCCGAGAGCGAAGGCACCCGCAATTCGTCCAGCGTCAGCCCGGCCCAGATCTCGTCATAGACGCTTTCGGGGGCGGTGGGGGGCAGGAGTGAAAATTGCCGGGCCGCCAGCGCCATGTTGCGACAGCGCTGCTCGATGCGGTCCTGGCCTTGCAGAGCCGTGATGATCATCTGGATGGCCTGGCGGGCCGAGGGGTCCTTGCCGAGGTTCTTTTCCGTCAGCAGTTCCAGCGCATCGGTGATGCCTTCGAGCATGGCGGCGGATTGACGGGCGGTTTCATCCAGTTCTCTCGCCAATTTCTGCAACGACATACACGTGACCCCATAGAATTTCGCCCACCCTATCGCGAGATTTCTAAACCGGTTGTTTCCGCAGCGCTGGGTAAGGGTCCGGTTGCTTGGCGTGGTTAGCGATTGGCTAACGCTCTGCCGTTAGGATCACCGCTCCAGACTGCGTAGGGTATTGAACGAAAAAATGGTCGTGAACAGCTCGCTGCCTCCTGAGTTTGACCGCGGCGTCGTGACCACGGTCCACCAGGGGGACTGCCATGTGTCCGGGGCGCCGGACGTTACCTTCTCCACCGTCCTGGGCTCGTGCATTTCGGCCTGCGTGCGTGACCGGGTGGCCATGGTCGGGGGGATGAATCACTTCCTGCTCGCCGAACAATCGGGTTCGGCGCGGGACCGCTACGGCGCCTCGGCCCGTTACGGCGCCTTTGCCATGGAACAGCTGATCAACAAGGTGCTTTCCCAGGGCAGCGGCAGGAAATCCAATCTCGAGATCAAGGTGTTCGGCGGGGGCAAGATCAATTCGGCGCTCGACGATGTCGGGGCCAAGAATATCGAGTTTGTCCGCCAGTTCCTCGCCGATGAAGGCTATGTCTCGACCAGCGAGGATCTGGGCGGCAATTATGCGCGGCGGGTCCTGTTCAAACCCCATTCGGGGCGCGCTTTCGTCAAGCGGCTCGACAGCGATGCGGGTGCGAATGTGGCGACGCAGGAGCTGGCGCTGGCCAAACGCCGCGTCGTCGTTCCGGTCGCCGCCGACGATATCGAATTGTTCTAAAACCCGAACTTCTGCCGCTGAACATTGGCGATGTGCCGCGCGGTGCAAATATAGCGGCCGGCTCCGGGCAAGAATTTACCCAATCTAAGGAATGCGCCGGCCAAGATCGGCGGAGATAAAGACTGAGTTTTTGGTGATCCGAACGGGCCTTAGGGCTGGGGTCGTCGGGGAAGGTGATATGGAACAGGGAGAAATTTCCCTCAGCGAGCGCGAGTTTTCGCGGATCAAGGAGCGGGTCTACAAGGTGGCCGGCATCGCCCTCAGCGACGCCAAGCGGACCTTGGTGGTGTCCCGCCTTTCCAAGATCGTCCGCAGCCTGGACCTGGGCAGTTTCGATGCCTATGTCGACTACCTCGAAAGAGGCGCGTCGGCCGAGGATGGTCAGGAGTTCATCAATGCGCTCACCACCAATCTCACGCGCTTCTATCGCGAGGATCACCATTTCGACCATCTGCGCGGCTATGTCGGCAATCTGATTGCCAGCAAGCCGCGCGGCACGCGCCTGCGCATCTGGTCCGCTGGCTGCTCGACCGGCCCCGAGCCCTATACGATCGGCATGGATATGCTCGCCGCGCATCCCGAGCTCAAGCGCTGGGATTTCAAGATCCTGGCCACCGATATCGATACGGCCGTTCTCGCCAAGGCGGCGCGCGGCGTTTATCCGGAAAGCGAGTTGGCCGGGCTCAGCCCCGAGCGGGCGCGACCCTTCCAGCGCCTGGCCGATGGCACGGTGCAGGTGCCGGCGGCGGTGCGCGAGCTGATCGCCTTCAAGCCGCTCAACCTCATCGCCGACTGGCCGATGAAGGGGCCGTTCGACGCCATCTTCTGCCGCAATGTGGCAATCTATTTCGACAAGCCCACCCAGGGCATGGTGTTCGGGCGCTTCGGCAAGCTTCTGGCGCCCGAGGGCTTCCTCTATATCGGCCATTCGGAAAATCTGGGGTCGGGCGGCGACGGTTTCCGCCTCGTGGGCAAGACCATCTATCAGTCCCGTCTGGGATCCAAGCGAGAAGCAGCATGAGCATTAAGGTTCTTGTCGTCGACGACTCGGCGCTTATCCGCGAGGTCCTTGCCCGCATGCTCACCCGTGATGGGGACATCAATGTGGTGGGCACCGCAACCGACCCCATCGATGCGCGCGAAAAGATCAAGCAGCTCAACCCGGACGTGGTGACGCTCGACATCGAAATGCCCAATATGAACGGGCTGGCCTTTCTCGAAAAGCTGATGCGCCTGCGGCCGACCCCGGTGGTGATGGTGTCGACCCTGACCAAGAAGGGGGCCAGCGAAACGCTGCTGGCGCTCGAATTGGGCGCGGTCGATTTCGTGGCCAAGCCCAGTGCCGAGTTCGCCGGCGGGCTCGATGCTTTCGGCGCCAGCCTGCGCGACAAGATTCGCTCGGCGGCCAAGACCGACGTGCGCGGCGCCGCCGTGCGCACCGAGGCGCCAAAGGTTGCGGTACGCACCGCCGCCGCGCCCGAAGGCGCGCTGATCGCCATCGGCGCTTCGACCGGTGGGGTGGAAGCGATCCGCACCGTGCTTACCGGCATGCCGGCCGATTGTCCGCCCATCGTCATCGCCCAGCATATGCCGGCCGGTTTCACCGCGCGCTTTGCGGCGCGGCTGGACGAATTGTGCGCGCTCAAGGTGGTGGAGGCAGAAGATCGTCTGGTGCTGCAGCCGGGCCATGCCTATGTGGCGCGCGGCGATTATCATCTGCGGGTCGAGCGAAGCTCGGGTCAGCTCAAATGCCGCCTCAGCCAGGACGAGCTGGCCAGCGGCCATCGGCCCAGCGTCGATGTGCTGTTCGAATCGGTGGCCAAGGCCGTCGGTCCGATGGCGGTGGGGGCCATCCTCACCGGCATGGGTCGGGATGGGGCGCGAGGCCTCAAGCTGATGCGCGATGCCGGCGCCTATACGGTGGGGCAGAGCCAGGCATCGGCCCTGGTCTATGGCATGCCGCGCGTCGCCTTCGAAGAAGGCGCGGTGGTGGAGCAGGCGGCGGTCGAGCAGGTGGCGACCAAGCTGGCCAATGCGCTGGTGAAACTGCGGTCCGCCGCTTGAAGCATGTCTCTCGAAACCGGGAACCGGTTTCGGGAAAAAGACATGCGGCAACAAAAAAGGGTTAAAGCGCAGGGGGCTGATCTGAAAGATCGCGATGCGCTTTAGGTCCGGCCCCGACAATCAGTGCGGTTGAATTGAGAGATTTGTAACGCTTGAACCCTAGTATGGCTCCAAGAGTAACGGAGCCGAGGTTCCGGGCGCGTAAAAGGTAAGAGGTCCATGCCAAAAGCAAGCGCTGTCAGCGTTCTGATCGTCGATGACCAGCAGTCGATGCGTGGTATCTGTAAGTATATTCTCAATCAACTCGGGTTCAAGGACATCATCGAGGCCAAGAGCGGGCGCGACGCTCTGGGCAAGCTCGAACAGGCCAATGTCGATCTGATCATTTCCGACTGGAACATGGACGATATCGACGGGCTGACCCTCCTCAAGGTGATCCGCAAGCATCCGCGGACCCAGGCCATGCCCTTCATCATGGCCACGGGGCGCTCGGACGCCGAACAGGTCAAGGAAGCCATTTCGGCGGGCGTCAACAATTACATCATCAAGCCCTTCGACGTCTCGACGATGAAAAAACGTATCGAGGCGGTGATCGGCGCGCTGACCTGAACGATCCGGTCAGAGCTGATATTTTTAAAAGGCACTCCGTTTCGGGGTGCCTTTTTTGCTTTTTTGCTCCTTTCCTGACCGGCCGATCAGCAGGAAAACGGCCGGAAAAAAGCGGGTAACATGTGGTTAAGCCTGGACCTGTATCGTTTGCATTGATGTGATTTGCCCGAAGCAAGAGCCTCCGACCAGAAGAGCCGCGCTATCGGGATGCAATTGAGGGGGGAGACAGTCATGGGGTTTTTGCCGCAAATGAGGCTTGCGCAGAAATTGCCGCTGGCGCTGGTGGGCACCGCGCTCCTGGTGAGCGCCGGGGTGGGCATGGCCAGCTATCTGATCGGCCAGGCGACCGTGATCGAGCAGCGCGAGCAGTCCATGCAGGCGGCGCTGCGGACCGGCACGGAGCTGATCTCGACCTATTACGGCGATGTGGAGGTCGATCTTCGCCTCTTCGTCGAGCGGGCCGACACCGTCACCGCCATGAAGAATCTCGATCGCGGGCTGAGCGAATTGCGCATGGGCATGGGCGATCGCGCCAGCGAAATCCTGCAGAAGGCCTATGTGATCGACAATCCCCATCCAGAGGCGCGGGCCCAGCTCGACAGCACCAGCGGGTTGGCCGGTTCCTATGATGCGCCGCACAAGCGCTACCATCCCGGTTTTCGCACCCTGATGCAGGCGCGTCGCTATAGCGACGTGTTGTTGCTCAATCTCAATGGCGACGTGGTCTATTCGGTGGTCAAGAACATCGATTTCGGCGCCAATGTCGCCAGCGGTTCCGCCCTCGGGGCCTCCGGGCTCGGCCAGGCCTTCGCGCTGGGGCTGGGGCTCGAGGTCAATGGGGCGGGTTTTGTCGACTTCTCGGCCTATGAGCCGGCCGGCGCGGCGCTGAGCTTTATGGCCATGCCGGTTTTCGACAAGGAAACGCGGGTCGGCGTGATGGTCCTGGCGATTTCGCCGGCCGCCGTCAGCGAGCGAATCGCCGGGCTTTCGGGTCTGGGGCGCAGCGGGGAAGTGGTGGTGGTGGGGGCCGATGGCCTGTTGCGCACCGAGACGCCGCGCACCGAGGCCACCGACGTGCTCGAGACGCGCCTCACTTCGGGCGCCGTCGAGGCGGCGCTTTCCGGCTTGGCCAGCGAGGGGACCAGCCAGGATTTCCGCGACGAGCCCATGGTGCTGCGGGCGCTCAAGGTCAGCGTCGGCGCGGTCGACTGGGCCGTGGTGGCGGCGCAGCCCGAGGCGGAAGCCAATGCCCCGGTGAGCGAGATGCGCAACATGATCCTGGGGCTGACGGCCGGGCTTCTGGCGCTGGCCGCGCTTGTCGGCTATCTGTTTGCCCGCTCGATCAGCCAGCCGATCTCGCGTCTCACCGGCACCATGGAAACTCTGGCCCAGGGCGATCTGGGGGCCGAGATCGAAGGGGCCGGCCGCCGGGACGAAATCGGCGCCATGGCGCGGGCGGTGGAAGTGTTCCGCGAAAACGGGCTCAAAGTGGCGCAGATGACCGAGGCGGAAGCGGGGCGCATCCTCGCCGGCCAGGCCGAGCGGGCGCAGATGATGCAGGAATTGCAGCGAGCCTTCGGCGCCGTGGTCGATGCCGCCATTGCCGGGGATTTCGGACACCGGGTGGACGCCAATTTCCCCGATGACGAGATCAATCGGCTGGCCGGCTCGGTGAACGAGCTGGTGGCGACCGTGGATCGCGGCGTGAGCGAAACCGGAACGGTGCTCTCGGCGCTGGCCCGCACCGATCTCACCCGGCGGGTCGAGGGGCAGTATCAGGGCGCCTTCGCCCGGCTCAAGGCCGACACCAATGCGGTGGCCGACAAGCTCGGCGAGGTGATCGGCGATCTCAAGCAGACCTCGGGCACGCTCAAGACTGCAACCCACGAAATCCTTTCGGGCGCCAATGATCTTTCCGAGCGCACGACCAAGCAGGCCGCGACCATCGAGGAAACCTCGGCGGCGATGGAGCAACTGGCCGCCACCGTGATGCAGAATGCCAGGCGCGCCCAGGATGCCAGCGGCACGGCGGGCGAGGTGACGCGCGCCGCCGAAGAGGGTGGCAATGTGATGGAAGAGGCCAATGCAGCCATGGCGCGCATCACCCAATCCTCGGCCAAGATTTCCAACATTATCGGCATGATCGACGACATCGCCTTCCAGACCAATCTGCTCGCCCTCAATGCTTCGGTCGAAGCGGCGCGGGCCGGCGAGGCGGGCAAGGGCTTTGCCGTGGTGGCGGTCGAGGTGCGGCGTCTGGCGCAGAGCGCCGCCAGCGCCTCCTCGGACGTCAAGGCGTTGATCGAGCAGAGCGCGGTCGAGGTCAAGGGCGGCTCGCGCCTCGTGGCCGACGCGGCGGCCAAGCTCGAAACCATGCTGAGCGCGGCGCGTTCGTCCAACGCCCAGATGGGCGAGATCGCCCGCGAGAGCCGCGAACAGGCGTCTTCCATCGAAGAGGTCAACAGCGCCGTGCGGCAGATGGATGAGATGACCCAGCACAATGCGGCGCTGGTCGAGGAGATGAATGCGGCCATCGAGCAGACCGAAGCGCAGGCCAACAAGCTCGATGGCATCGTCGACACGTTCCATATCGTCGAGACGCGAGAAAACCTGCCCCAGATACGGCGCGCTGCCCGGCCGGTCGCGCCGGCCCATCGCAGCCAGGGCAATGCCGCCATCGCCGCCGACTGGAGCGAATTCTAGCGCCAGCCAATACCCTGAGGGTTCTGGTTTTCCAAGAACCTTCGGTTAACCGCTTTCGCTTAGCGTCTGTTTTCCATGCAAGGACGCCGAAGGCGCCTTGTACGTGCATGAGAGGGGGAGATCCATGCAAGGACTGGCGAAGGCTTTGGGCAATATCCGCATGACCACCACCATTCTGGTGTTGGTGATGGGCGCGATCATCGGCTCCATCGGAACGGTTTCGGCCTCGATCTATTTCAATCTGCGGGCCCAGTCGCTGGCCGAAAGCATCGCGCTGCAGGAAACCAATCTGGGGGTCGCCGCGACCATTCTGGAGCGGCGCATTTCCGGCTCGGTGCTTGAATGGAACGCGGATGGCACCATCGGCAAGTTCCAGAGCTGGGCCATTCCACCCTTCTATGACAGCGAAGTCATCGATTCGGTGACGCGGGTGACCCGGCAGGACGCGACCATCTATGTGATGGATAACGCCACCGGGGACATGGTGTCCAAGACCACCAGCATCGCCCAGGACGATGGCACCCGCCTGACCGATCTGCGGTTGGGTCCGGATGGTGAGGTCTTTGCCACGCTGCGGGCCGGTGGCGTCTATTTCGGCCCGCTCGCCATCAACGGCATCGAATATCTGGGCGCGCTGCAGCCTGTCGAGAAAATGAGCGGCGAGGTCATGGGGGCGATTTTCGTCGGCCAGCCGATCAGTGGGGTCGAGACCGCCGCCAACAGCGTGCTGGGCCTGATCGCCATGGTGGGGTTGGGGGTGACGGTGGCGCTGAGCCTGGCCGGCTTTTTCGCCTCGCGCCTCATCACCCGTCCTTTGCCGCGCCTCGCCGGGGCGATGGCGGCCATCGCCGAGGGCCGCTACGACACCGAAGTGCCCTATACCAATTGGGGCAATGAAATGGGTGGCATGGCTCGCGCCGTGGAAATTTTCCGCCAGAACGGGCAGCGCGTCAGCCAGATGACCGAGGCCGAGGCGGCGCGCATCATCAGCGAGCAGGAGAGCCGTCAGCAGATGATGGCCGAATTGCAGAGCGCCTTCGGCGATGTGGTCGATGCCGCCATCGCCGGTGATTTTTCGCGCCAGGTGCCGGCGCGCTTCCCCGATCCCGAACTCAATGCGCTGGCCGGCAGCGTCAACAGCCTGGTGGCGACGTTCAATCGCGGCGTTACCGAGATCGGCGCCGTGCTGGGCGCCCTGGCCGATACCGACCTGACGCTGCGGATGCAGGGCGACTATGAAGGTGCTTTCGCCAGGCTCAAGCACGATACCAATGCGGTGGCGGACAAGCTGACCGAAGTGGTGGGGCAATTGCGCCATACTTCGGGCTCGCTCAAGACCGCGACGGGAGAAATTCTCTCGGGCGCCAACGATCTTTCCGAGCGCACCACCAAGCAGGCGGCGACCATCGAAGAAACCTCGGCGGCCATGGAACAACTGGCCACGACCGTGCTGCACAATGCCGAAAGGGCGCGCGAGGCCAGCGCCAATGCGGCGCAGGTGACGCGGACGGCCGAAGAGGGCGGGGTCGCCATGCAGGAGGCGACCCAGGCCATGGAAAAGATCACCCAGTCCTCGGCCAAGATTTCCAACATCATCGGCATGATCGACGATATCGCCTTCCAGACCAATCTCTTGGCGCTCAATGCTTCGGTCGAGGCAGCGCGGGCCGGCGAGGCGGGCAAGGGTTTTGCCGTGGTGGCGGTCGAGGTGCGGCGCCTGGCGCAATCGGCGGCCAATGCCTCTTCCGACGTCAAGGCGCTGATCGAGCAAAGTGCCGGGGAAGTGTCCGCCGGCTCGCGGCTGGTCGATGGGGCGGCCAGCAAGCTGGCCCATGTCCTTACCGCCATTCGCGACAATACCGCCTCGCTCGAGGCGATCGCCCGCGATTGCCGCGATCAGGCCGGCTCCATCGACGAGGTGACGGTGGCGGTGCGGCAGATGGACGAGATGACCCAGCACAATGCGGCGCTGGTGGAAGAGACCAACGCCGCCATCGAGCAGACCGAGGCGCAGGCCAGCGAGCTCGACCGGATCGTTGATGTCTTCCGCATCGAGCAGGCGGCCGATTCTGGCTCGAGGCGGGTTGTCGCGGCGGCGCCGCCGCCTCGCCGCCCTGCCGCGCCCGTCTTCAAGAGTCATGGCGGTGCGGCCGTGGCGGCCGACTGGGACGAATTCTAGGTCCGGACCGGGGCGCGGTGGCGGAAAGGCTCGCCCTCCATTTTGCCTCGGGACGTCGAATCAACACGGATTTTGTCAAGGGGGGCATGCCCCCCTTCGTCGTTTCTCCGTGCCGGAATGGGCGCGTGCTTTACCAGACCTTAAGGCTGCCATGATCTTCTCAAGGTGGCGCTGGACGCCGGAATGCTGAAACGGCTGGGCAATGGGGTCTCAAAAAGAGGCGAACCGTGCCGCCGGGCGCATATTTCCATCGTCTCGCGGGCAGCAGTGACTGCCGGTCCGGTCGGTTGAGTTTGTCCCAGAAGGGACAGGGGGTATGGGCTAAGATGAAATTCTCAAATCTATCCATTCGGCAAAAGCTGGTCGCGGGTGCCGGTGTACTATTTGTTACCAGTCTCGCGGCCATCGTGATCGGCGGCACGGCGCTGATGTATGAGACCGCGGGCCAGGAGGCCGAGGAGCGCGCGCGCTCGATGATGGGCTCCTATTCTGAGCTGGTGATGGGCCAGATGGGCGGCGTGGTGCGTATGACCGAGGGCGCGGCCCAGGCCATCGAAGGCCTGGTCGGGGAAGGCCCTGTCGACCGCGACCAGCTCGGGCGCGTCGTCACCTCCGTCGTCGGCTCGAACCCCTCCCTGATCGGGATGGCGCTGGCCTTCGGCCCCAACGCGGTGGACGGCCAGGACGCCGCTCATATCGGCCATGTCTATTCCGACAACAGGGGTCGGTTCATACCCTATTTCACCAACTCGGCCAAAGGCGTGGCGGTGGAATTGCTCGACATGACGCCGGGAAATGGCGCTGAAGACTGGTACGACATGCCGATGCGCGAAAACCGCAATGTGCTGACGCCGCCCTATAATTATCCAGCCAATGGCGTGGATACGCTCATGACCACGGTGAGCGTCGTGGTGCGCCGGGACGCCCGTCCCATCGGCATTCTCACCGCCGACCTCACCCTCGACACCATCGCCGGCGTCATCGGCGCTCTGCGCCCCTTCGATGTCGGCTCGGTCATGCTGGTCAGCAACAGCAATCATTGGATCGCCAATTCCGATCCCAGCCTCGTGGGCCAGTCGCTGACCCCGGACGTCGCCGCCGCTTTGCTCGATAAATCGCTGATGGAGCACGGCACGACCTTTGTCGATGCGACGGGCACCGCGCAATTCGTCATCACCGCCCCACTGAAATTCCAGGGCTTGGACGACGAATGGACCATGATCATGCAGGTTCCCATGGCCACCATCTATGCCGGCGTCGATGAGATGCGAAACCTGGCGCTGGCCGCTTCGGCAGCATTGATCGCCGTCGCGCTGGTGCTGGTATGGTTCGGCGCGGGTCTGCTGGCCAAGCCGATCACGCGGATGACGGGGATCATGCGCGAACTGGCGCAGGGCCGCTACGATATCGAAGTGCCGTATCAGACCGGCAAGGACGAAATCGGCAACATGGCCCGTGCCGTCGAGATCTTCCGCGAGAACGGGCTCAAGATCAGCCAGATGACGGAAGCCGAGGCCGCGCGTATCGTTGCCGACGAACAGCAGCGCCGCGCGATGATGACCGATCTTCAGGCCGCCTTCGGCGAGGTGGTCGATGCGGCCATCGCGGGCGATTTCTCCAAGCGCGTGCATGCCCAGTTCCCCGATCCCGAGCTCAATAGCCTCGCGGGTGGTATCAACTCGCTGGTGGAAACCGTCGAAAACGGCATCGGCGACACCGGCCTGGTGCTGGAGGCGCTGGCCCACACCGATCTGACCGTGCGCATGCAGGGTGACTATCGCGGCGCCTTTGCCAAGCTCAAGGACGACGCCAATGCCGTGGCCGAGACGCTGAGCAAGGTGGTCGTCCAGCTCAAGCAGACCTCGCGCTCGATCAAATCGGCAACCGGCGAAATCCTCTCGGGTGCCAATGATCTGTCCGAGCGTACCACCAAGCAGGCGGCAACGATCGAGGAAACCTCGGCGGCCATGGAGCAGCTGGCCCAGACGGTGATGCAGAATGCCGATCGGGCCCGCGACGCCAATGCCGACGCCCAGATGGCCAGCCGCACGGCGCAGGAAGGCGGCGAGGTGATGGCCCGGGCCAATCTGGCCATGGAGCAGATCTCGACCTCGTCGTCGAAAATCTCCAACATCATCGGTCTGATCGACGATATCGCCTTCCAGACCAATCTTCTGGCGCTCAATGCTTCGGTGGAAGCGGCGCGGGCCGGGGACGCGGGCAAGGGGTTTGCCGTGGTGGCAGTGGAAGTGCGGCGTCTCGCCCAGTCGGCGGCGCAGGCCTCCTCGGACGTCAAGGCGCTGATCGAAACCTCGGCGGGAGAAGTGGGCGCCGGCACGCGACTGGTGGCGGAAGCGGCAGCCAAGCTTGCCTCCATGCTCGACGCGGCCAAGTCCAACTCGATGTTGATGGACGGCATTGCCCGCGACAGCCGCGAACAGGCCTCGGCGATCGAGGAAGTGAGCGTCGCTGTGCGCCAGATGGACGAGATGACCCAGCACAACGCGGCGCTGGTGGAAGAGACCAATGCCGCCATCGAGCAGACCGAAGGTCAGGCCAGCGAACTGGACCGGATCGTCGCCGTGTTCCGCACCGACGATCGCGAGCCGGTTTCGGCCCCGGTGCGGGCTTCGGCGCCGCCGCGGCGCAGCGCGCCGCGCCCGGCGACGGCAAGCGCGTATCTCAGCCAGGGCAGCGCGGCGATTTCGGCCGATTGGGACGAGTTCTAAGTCCCGCTCGTCCATAAAGACTGCCGGCCCCTGGTCCGGCGATGCGGCCTCCTTCGCGCAGTCGAAGGGGGCCGGTTGATTTGGAGCATGCCTGCCGAAACTGGTCCCGGTTTCGGGATAAAGACATGCGACAAAACAAAGGGCTAAAGTGCGGGGAGCGTAGCTGAAAGAAACGCGACGCGCTTGGGAAGGCCGCCAAACGCCCCAGGGCCGGGCTCGCCTTTCGGCATTCCCAGCCCCTCGGGAGGTCGGAAGGGACATGTCGCTGGGACGACCAGGATATGATCGGGCGATGCTGGTTAACGATGACAGTGCGGGAATATTGGAAGAAATGCGTATTGTCTTGCGCTTTGCATGATTGATTTCTTCTGTTTTTCTGCTCTCCTGTAAAAGTGATTATGTATTCATTGTATATGTAGTTGTGGTTGTTGATTGATTTAGCAGGTATTAACCCTTCGGGCGCAGCCTTTTGCCATAAAGGTCGGTGGCGGTCCGACCGAATGAGGAGTGAACCATGTGGTCACGAGCAGCCGGCGCGGCATCCTACGCAGACCTTGAGGCCAAGGTGGCCGCGATGATGCGGAGCCAGGCGGTCATCGAGTTCGACCTCGCTGGCAATATCCTTAGCGCCAACGAGAATTTCCTTGCCGCCATGGGCTATGAACTGGGCGAGGTGGTGGGCCGGCATCATTCGATCTTCTGCGATGCCGCTTTCGTGCAGAGCCGGGAATACCGGCAGTTCTGGGAGGAATTGCGCCAGGGCCATTTCCATTCGGCGGTCTATCGGCGGCTGGGCAAGGGCGGCCGCGAAGTGTGGATTCAGGCCAGCTACAATCCCGTGCTCGACAAGCGCGGCAAGCCGCTCAAAGTGGTCAAATTCGCCAGCGACATAACCTCCGAGACGCAGAAGGCCGCCGATCATCAGGCGCAGGTGACGGCGATCTCGCGGGTCCAGGCGGTCATCGCCTTCTCCCTCGATGGCACGGTCATCACGGCCAACGAGAATTTCCTCACCACGCTCGGCTATCAATTGTCGGAAATCGTCGGCAAGCCGCATGCCATGTTCTGCGCGCCTGACTATGCCGCCAGCGCCCACTATCGGGCCTTCTGGGACAGGTTGCGCGCCGGCGAATATGTGGCGGCCGAGTTCCAGCGCTTCGGCAAGGGCGGCAAGGAAATCTGGATTCAGGCGTCTTACAATCCGATCTTCGATGCCACCGGCCGGGTGGTCAAGGTCGTGAAGTTCGCCACCGACATTTCCGAGCGCAAGCGGGCCGAAGGCATATTGTCGCTTTTGGCGACGAGTCTGGATCGCATGGCGGGCGGCGATCTGGGCGGGCGCATCGATGCGCCGTTCACCGGGCAATATGAGCAGCTGCGTCAGGCCTTCAATCGGTGCCTGGGGCAGCTCGACACCATTGTTGAGGGTCTGCAGGGTGCTTCGCGCTCCCTCAAGACCGCCACGGCCGAGATCCTTTCGGGGGCCAACGATCTGTCCCATCGCACCACGCGGCAGGCCGCCACCATCGAGGAAACCTCGGCGGCGGTCGAGCAGTTGGCCGGCACGGTGGCGGAAAATGCCCGCCGGGCCGGCACCGCCAACGAGAAAGCCAGGCAATTGGCCCGCGATGCGGCCGAAGGTGGCACGGTGATGGGGGCGGCGACGCAAGCCATGGGCGCCATCGAGACCTCCTCGGCCAAGATTTCCAATATCATTGGCCTGATCGACGACATCGCCTTCCAGACCAATCTTCTGGCGCTCAACGCCTCGGTCGAGGCGGCGCGCGCCGGCGATGCGGGCAAGGGCTTTGCCGTGGTGGCGGTGGAGGTGCGGCGCCTGGCCCAGTCGGCGGCGCAGGCCTCCTCGGACGTCAAGGCGCTGATCGAGGCCAGCGCGGGCGAGGTCCGCAGCGGCGCGCAATTGGTGGAACAGGCGGCGCGCAAGCTGGAGGATATTCTCAACGGTGCCGGCGAAAGCTCGAAGCTGATCGATGATATTGCGCGGGCCAACAAGGAACAATCGGGCGCCATCGACGAGGTTGCGGTGGCGGTGCGGCAGATGGACGAGATGACCCAGCACAACGCGGCGCTGGTGGAAGAGACCAACGCCGCCATCGAACAAACCGAGGCGCAGGCGGCCAAGCTTGACGGCATTGTCGATGTCTTTCGCACCGATGCGGGCGGGGCAATGCGGTCCACCGCTCCCCATGCGCGCGCGCTCGGCAAGGACCATGCCGCCGCGTAATAAATTCCCGATCCGAACTTGTAATGGATGGTTAACCAGTTTTTGCGAGTATTACCCGTATGTGATCTCGGTCAAAGGGCGCAGCGACGATCGAGGGCATTCTGATAACGCCTAAGCGGCAATTTGGAGCCTCTCTATGACCACCCCTGCGCATGAACAGCTTCAGTCCCGCCTCGATTTTATCGGGCTGGACGCGGAGGCCCTCGACTCGATGGCCAAGGCGCAGCCTCACGTCGAGGCGCATCTCAGCCCCGCGCTGACGAAATTTTACGCCAAGATCGCCACCGTGCCCGCCGTGGTTCGCTTCTTCGACGGCAAGCCGCAGATGGACCGGGCTCAGAGCAAGCAGTTCGGGCACTGGCAGAGCATCGCCGCCGGTCAGTTCGACGACAGCTATTTCGAAGCCAGCACCCGGGTTGGCCTGCGGCATGCGCAGATCGGTCTTGAGCCGCGCTGGCATATCGGGGGCTATGGCCTCATCATGCAGACCCTGATCCAGGGCATTGTTCGCGACATGATGAGCGAGGCGCTGGCGCCCAGAAAAGGCGCCTTCGGCCGCATGGTGCCGCGCCCGGCGGACGCGGTCATGCAGGATGTCGAGGTGATGTCGGGGGCGCTGGTGGCGGTGCTCAAATCGATGTTGCTCGACATCGATATCGGCGTCACGGCCTATTTCGAAAAACTCACCGACGAGGCGCAGGCGGCCGATGGCGCGGCGCGCGCCAAGACCGAGCATGCGGTGGCGGCCACCGGGGCCGTGCTGCAGGATGTGGCGCGCGGCGACCTCACCTCGCGGGTCGAGGACAAGCTCGATCCCGCATTCGACCAGATCAAGCACGATACCAATGCCGTGGCCGAGCGCCTGACCACGATCGTTGCGCAGTTGCAGCGGACTTCGCGCTCGCTCAAGACGGCCACGGGAGAGATCCTTTCGGGTGCCAATGACCTGGCCGAGCGGACCTCGCGACAGGCGGCGACCATCGAGGAAACCACGACCTCGATCGAGCAATTGTCGGGCGCGGTGGAAGAAAACGCCCGCCGGGCGGCGACCGCCAGCCAGAAGGCGCAAGCCGTGGCGCAGAGCGCCACTGCCGGCGGTGCCGTGATGAACGAGGCCAATTCGGCCATGAGTGCCATCGAAACCTCGTCGGCAAAAATCTCCAACATCATCGGCATGATCGACGACATCGCCTTCCAGACCAATCTTCTGGCCCTCAACGCCTCGGTCGAGGCGGCGCGCGCCGGTGATGCGGGCAAGGGCTTTGCCGTGGTGGCGGTGGAAGTGCGGCGGCTGGCGCAGAGCGCCGCCGATGCGTCTTCCGAGGTCAAGAAACTGATCGAAACCAGCGCCGCCGAAGTGCGCAACGGTTCGCAACTGGTGTCCAAAGCCGCCGAGATGCTGCTCGATATTCTCAGCGGCGCCCAGGAAAGCGCCACGCTGATCGATACCATCGCCCAGGCCAATCGCACCCAGTCCGCCTCGCTCGACGAGGTCAAGGTCGCGGTGCGCCAGATGGACGAGATGACCCAGCACAATGCCGCCTTGGTCGAACAGACCAATGCCGCCATCGAGCAGACGGATGGGCAGGTGGGCGAGCTCGACCGCATTGTCGAGGTGTTCCATATCGGGGATGGTTTGGGGCGAGACCTGCCCCACGCGCGCGCCGCTCGGCAGGGCACGAGACTGCGCAGCCAGGGCAATGCGGCGATAGCCGCGGATTGGAACGAGTTCTAAGGCGCCTGCCGTAACGCGACGCGCTTTAAGCGCTGCTCCTGGCCCGAGCCGGGATCATCGGCGCGCGGCGCTGGGGAGAAAAATTGCATGGCCCATATTGGTCTGGTCGCCCATGACGACAAGAAAGACGATCTGTGTGCCTGGGCCGAGCGGCACAGGGCCAAGCTGAGCCAGCACGAGCTGTGGGGCACCGGCACCACCGGCAGCCGCATCATGGCGGCGACCGGGCTTACGGTGAGCCTGCTCAAGAGCGGTCCCCTGGGGGGCGATCAGCAACTGGGCGCCATGATCTGCGAGGGGCGGCTCGACATGCTGATCTTCTTCATCGATCCGCTGTCCGCCCAGCCGCACGACGTCGACGTCAAGGCGCTGACCCGGCTCGCCACGCTCTATGACGTGCCTTTGGCCAACAACAAATCCACCGCGGACGCGATTCTGGCTTTTATTTGACGCATGCTCCGGTTGACCACTTGCCCCTCATGTGAGCAGATGCCGCAAAATTGCCCGGATTCAACCGGGTTGCATGACATGTTCAGGAAACTCGGGGCGGATAATCGGTGTCCACCGACTTGGTGATTGACGTTCGCAACGTCACAAAACGCTTTGGCGGTCTGCTGGCCGTCAACAATTGCTCGCTGTCCGTCCGGCGCGGTTCGATAACCGGGCTGATCGGACCCAATGGCGCGGGCAAATCGACGCTGTTCAACATGGTGGCGGGCAATATCGTGCCCGACAGCGGTCAGGTGATCTTCGAGGGACAGGACGTGACCGGCTTCAAGCCGCACGAATTGTTCCGCATCGGCATGCTCCGCACCTTCCAGATCGCCCATGAATTTTCCCAGATGACGGCGCTGGAAAATCTGATGATGGTGCCGGGCGACCAGCCGGGTGAGCATTTGCTCGACACCTGGTTCCGCCCCGGCCTCGTGCGGTCGCGCGAGACCGAAGTGCGCAAGAAGGCGCTCGACGTCATCGATTTCTTGAAGCTCGGCCATGTGCGCAACGAATTGGCGGGCAATCTGTCGGGCGGGCAGAAGAAACTGCTCGAATTGGGGCGCACCATGATGGTCGACGCCAAGGTGGTGTTGCTCGACGAGGTCGCCGCCGGCGTCAACAAGAGCCTGCTCAACGATCTGGCCGACAATATCGTGCGGATGAACCAGGAACTGGGATATTCCTTCTTCGTCATCGAGCACGACATGGATCTGATCGGCCGGCTCTGCGATCCGGTGATCGTCATGGCGCAGGGCGAGAAGATCGCCGAGGGGCCGATGGCCGAAATCCGCGCCAATCCCGCAATCGTCGAAGCCTATTTCGGCTCGCCTGCCGAGGTCGCTTGAATGAGGGTCTTGTTGTCCGAAAACCGGCGTCCAGTTCTGGGGGAGAGCCGTTCATGGCTCTGATCGAGCTCAAGCATGTGGTGGGCGGCTATGGTGGCGCCCCCATTCTCAACGGCGTCAATATCGCCATCGAGAAAAGCGATATCGGCGTCATTGTCGGCCCCAATGGCGCCGGCAAATCCACCACGCTCAAGGCGATTTTCGGCCTGCTCAAGGTCACCGGCGGCACCATCGAGTTCGGGGGCGAGAACATCGCCAATTCCCTGCCGGACCGTCTGGTGCCCAAGGGTCTTTCCTTCGTGCCGCAGGAAAAGAACGTCTTCACCTCGATGAGTGTCGAGGAAAATCTCGAAATGGGTGCCTTTACCCGCACCGACGATTTTTCCGGCACCATGGCCTGGGTCTATGAGATGTTCCCGGTGCTCAAGGAAAAGCGCCGTCAGCCGGCCGGCGAGCTGTCGGGCGGCCAGCGCCAGATGGTGGCCATGGGCCGGGCGCTGATGAGCAAGCCGAGCCTGCTGATGCTCGACGAGCCTTCGGCGGGCCTGTCGCCGCGCTATGTCATCGAGATTTTCGAGACCATCCAGCGCGTCAATCAGGAAGGCGTGGGCATTCTGATGGTGGAGCAGAATGCGCGCCAGGCGCTGGCCTTCGCCAGCAAGGGTTTCGTTTTGGCGCAGGGCCAGAACCGCTTTACCGGCACGGGTCAGGAACTGATCGACGATCCTGAAGTCGCCAAGAGTTTCCTGGGGGGCTAGGCCGTGGACGAACTGATTTTCTTCATCAATCGCGTCCTGATTTCCGGCACGGTGCTGGGCTCGATCTATGCGCTGGGCGCCATCGGCATCACGCTGATCTTCGGTATTCTGCGCTTTGCCCATTTCGCCCATGGCGACATGATGACCATGGGGGCCTTCGTCGCCTTCGTCCTCGCCTCGGCGCTGGCCGCGGCCGGGGTGGTGCTGCCCTTGCCCATGGGCTTTGTCGTCTTGCCCGTCGCCATGATCATCACCGCGCTGCTGGCGCTGGGCATCGACAAGGGCTTTTACGCGCCCCTGCGCGCCCGCGGCGCCAAGCCGGTGACCCTGCTGATCGCCTCGATCGGCGTCACGCTGATGATGCAAGGCCTGTTGCGCCTCATTTTCGGGTCGAGCACCAAGAGCATGTATGTGGCGGGCGAAAGCAAGGACATCTTCCGCATCGACATGAGCTGGGCTGGCGGCACGCGCCCCATCTCGATCACCGAGCCGCAGGTGATCATGTTCGTGGTTACCGCGTTGATCGTGGTGGCGCTGCATCTTTTCCTCACCCGCTCGCGCCTCGGCAAGGCCATGCGCGCCATGGCCGACAATGCGGCGCTGGCGCAGGTCTCGGGCATCAATACGGCGCTGGTCGTGCGCGTCACCTGGGTGATCGCCGGCTCGCTCGCCTGTGTCGCCGGCACCATGCTGGCGCTCGATGTGGCGCTGATGCCCGATCTGGCCTTCAACATCGTGCTGCCGATCTTCGCCGCCGCCATTGTCGGCGGGCTGGGTCATGCCTATGGCGCCATTGTCGGTGGCTTCCTCATCGCCTTTGCCGAAACGCTGGCCGTGTTCAACTGGACCGCCGTGTTGCGCCCGCTCAATGCCATCCTGCCCGAGGGCATGGCCCTGCCGGCCAATCTGGCGCTGGTGCCGACCGAATATAAGCTCACCGTGGCCTTCGTCATTCTCGTGGTGACGCTGCTGGTCCGGCCCACGGGTATCTTCAAGGGAGCCTCGACATGAGCCTGCCCGCTTCGCTCTCGGCTAGCCTGCAGAGCCCGCTGCGCCGGGGTCTGATCCTCTTCGCCGCCATGTTCGTCATCGTGGTCATCACCGGCGTCATGCAGGGCGGCGCCTCGATCCTCTTGATCCTCACCCAGGCGACGGCCTTCGCGCTGATCGCGCTCGGGCTCAATATCCAGTGGGGTTATGGCGGGCTGTTCAATTTCGCCATCATGGGTTTTCTCATGGTGGGCGGCGCCTCGACCGTCTTCCTCTCCTATCCGATCAATCCCGATTTCTGGACCAGCGATGGCCCGCTGATGCTGGGACGAGCCTTGCTGGCCTTCCTGTTCGGGCTGTGCCTGGTTCTGCTTGCCCGGCAGAGCCATCGCATCGGCATCACCGGCAAGCTCAAGACCACGCTGGTCGTCATCGCCTGGTTCGCCGGCTATATCCTTTATCGCAGCCAGATCGATCCGGCCGCCGCCTATATCGAGTCCACCGCCGGCTTCGTCGGCGGCCTCGGGCTGCATCCGGTTTTGGGCTGGGCCTTTGGCGGCCTCGTCTCGGCGATCATCGCCTTTTATATCGGCAAGGTCAGCCTGGGGCTGCGCACCGACTATCTGGCCATCGCCACGATCGGCATTTCCGAGATCCTGCGCGCGCTGATCAAGAATATGGACTGGCTGACGCGCGGCACCATGACGGTGTCGCCCATGCCCTGGCCGACGCCCCTGCCGCAAAACCTGCAGGCGATGGGGTTCTCCATCAGCGAAAGCTTCATCTATGCGCGCCTGGGCTTCCTCGCGCTGGCGGTGCTGATCCTGGTGCTGGCGTTCATCATCGTGCAACGCGCCTATGGCGGGCCGTGGGGGCGCATGATGCGCGCCATCCGCGACAACCATATCGCCGCCGGCTCGATGGGCAAGGACGTCACCGGGCGCCAGCTAGAGCTGTTCATCTTCGGCTCGATCCTGATGGGCATTGGCGGCGCCATGCTCGCCACCTTCACCCAGATCTTCGATCCCTCCGGCTATCAGCCGATCAACCACACCTTCATGCTCTGGGTGATGGTCATCGTCGGTGGCGCCGGCAATAATTGGGGCGTGGTGCTCGGGGCCTTCCTCATCTACATCGTCTGGGTCATTTCCGACCCGCTGGCGCAGCTGATCTTCGTCAATCTCTCGGTGCTGACCGACAGTCTTGGCTGGGGCGCCATTCCCGAGATCGATTCGCGTGCCCTGCAGATGCGGGTCTTCGTGCTCGGCGTCGTCATTACCATCGCCCTGCGCTACGCCCCGCGCGGATTGCTGCCGGAAACCGTGCGCCGAGAAGGTTAGAGGATCGGCCCGAAAAGTGTCCTCACGGTTTTCGGGCCATCCGATGCGTAGACAACGGGCAAAGCCAAAGAGCTAGAGCATGTCTGCCGAAAGCGGGAACCGGTTTCGGCAGACATGCGGCAAAACAAAGGTTTAAAGCGCAGGACGCGACTCTGAAAGATCGGGCGCGCCTTAGATTTCGGCCGCTTGCGCACATTCCGACTTGCCCGGGCAATCCAGGCAAGCCGTCGCATCGCATGGACCACCAGGATAAACCGGTGGCGACGAAGACGGCAAAGATCTATCCCCCTTCTCCCCGCTGCCGATCTCTCCCCTATGCTGGCCCTATCGCATCCTGAAGCGCGGTCATGACGAGTGAACGGGATGCGGGGCAGGTGAAGCGGGGTCGCCCGTTTCTTTTCCCGTCACTTCCGCTCCGGACCCATAGGCTGGGACGAGGATGGCTTGAACGGCGGCTGTACGACCGTTGCGGGCCGAAATCGGGGCGACAGCGCCCGGATGGAGGCCCAGCCAACTGCTGCGACAGGCATGTCGTGGGGGCAAGGGGGGACCAAGGAAAAGCCTGCGCTCCGGCGGGGCGGAAGCCTCATCCTATTGCGCAACTCTTTTCGAGGCCCAGCCTCGCCGGAGCCGCTTCATGCCACACCCAGCCTCGCGGAAGCGGCGCTGGGCGGTGATGCTGGTTGGCCTTGACGAAAAAAAGGCCCGGGAGCGAACTCCCGGGCCATGGGTTTTGGTCGCGCAAGGCGGCTCGGATCAGTCGATCAGGCCCTTGTTGACCACGGCGCCGCCTTCAACCACGAAATAGTTGATGGCGCCGGCGACGTCGCCGACAGCGTCGAACTCGATCGAACCCGAAGCACCTTCATAATTGATGTCGGTGCCGGCAGCGATCAGTTCCTTGGCCTTGGACCACTCGCCCGGCAGGATCACTTCGCCCGGGGCGTTGGCGATTTCGCGCAGGGCGGCCGACAGGCCTGCGCGCTCAGCCGAGCCGTTCTTCTCGATGGCGAGGGCCAGCAGGAACACGGCGTCGTAGGAAGTGGTCACATAGGTGCCGTTGGCGTCCTGACCGACGGCCGAGGTGACGGCAACGAGGGCGTCGAAGGCGGGGCCTGCGGCGGGGGCGGCCTGGGTGAGGATCATGCCCTCGAGGTCGGCGGCGTTGCGGCTGGCGAGCAGAGCTTCGCCGGCCATGCCGTCGCCGCCCATGAACAGGTCGAACGAGCCGGCTTCCACCGCCTGGTTGAGGATGGCGCCGCCGCCGGCATTCTCATAGCCATAGATCACGAGAGTGGTGGCACCGGAGGCTTCGATCTGGCCGATTTCCGGACGATAGTCGGCCTTGCCGTCTTCGTGGGCGACATTGGCGAGCACGGTGCCGCCACCGGCGACGAAGGCGTCGACGAAGGCGCCGGCGAGACCCGAGCCATAGTCGTTGTTGACATAGGTCACGCCGACTTCGGTGATGCCCTTGGCCAGAAGCAGTTCAGCGGCCTTGACGCCCTGGATGCTGTCGGGAACCACGTTGCGGAACACGAGGTCGTTATCGGCCAGCTCGGCGACGGCCGGAGCGGTCGAGGCCGGGGAGATCATCACGACATTGCCCGGGATGGCGGAGCCATTGGCGCCGGCAATGGTGGCGCCCGAGCAATAGCCGCCGAAAATGGCGGTGACGTTCTCGGAGTTGACCAGACGGTCGGCGGCTGGGCCGGCGGCGCCGCCATCGCAGGCGCTGTCGGCGAGCACCGAGCTCAGGGTCTGGCCGTTGAGAATGCCGCCCTGGTCGTTGACATTGGCGATGGCGAGATTGCCCGCATCGACCATGCCGGGTGCGAAGCCGGCGATCGGGCCGGTCACGTCGGCGAGGAAGCCGATCTTGACGTCCTGGGCCAGCGCCGGAGCGGCGAGGCCCAGCGTCGTGGCGGCAACGGCCAAGGTCAGGGTTTTCTTGAAATTGTGCATAGACGTCCCTCTGCTGGCGTTGCCTGCCGGGCGGCCTCTTATGGCCCGCTCCTCCTGGCCGGCAACGGAGTAAGGAGGCGCGTATCACGCCTCGCTGGGGGGAATGTTGCACATTCCATGGGCAGGAGTCACCCGGGTTCGCGCCGGAAATCCTCAAGACGTTGCGGTTGCTTAACGGGGGCGGTTCGCGCATAGACTGGCGCCAGGGATGAAAGGGCGGCGATGCGGTTTGGGCTCCTGGCAATGATTGGCGTCTGGCTGCTGACACTGCAGCCCGCCCTGGCCCAGTTCACGACGCTCGAGGGCCCCGCCGCTGCCGC
>JAHCJW010000159.1 GCA_026126125.1 Devosia sp. | reverse complement strand
CGAGGAGCGGTCGATCTACGACGCGGCCGTGCGCTACCAGGCCGAGGGCACGCCGCTGATCGTGCTCGGGGGCAAGGAGTACGGCTCCGGTTCCTCGCGCGACTGGGCGGCGAAGGGCACGCGGCTGCTCGGCGTGCGCGCGGTGCTCGCCGAGAGCTTCGAGCGTATCCACCGCTCCAACCTCGTGGGCATGGGCGTCATTCCGCTGCAGTTCATGGAGGGGACAAGCTGGCAGAGCCTGGGGCTCGACGGCAGCGAAACCGTCGACATCGCCGGGGTCGAGGCCATCGAGCCCCGCGCCAGTGTCCCAGTCAAGATCACCCGGCCAAACGGCGAAGTGCTGACTATCGAAACCCGCTGCCGCATCGATACCGCCAACGAACTCGACTATTTCAAAAATGGCGGCATCCTGCACTATGTGCTGCGCAGCCTCGTCGCCGCCTGAGCGGGCCGCAAACACCGACGCCATGGCGGCCTGCGGGCCGCCATTTTTATTCCTAGCCCAAGGCCCGCGCGGTGCGCATCCGGGCTTACGACGCCTTCATATTGGCGACCTGGGCCTTCACCGCCTCCGAATGGAGCAGGCCGGCCAGGGCCGCGGCCGGCAAAGGCGGGGAGAACAGATAGCCCTGTACTTCCGAACAGCCATGCTCGCGCACCATGGCCAATTGCGCCTCGGTTTCGACGCCTTCGGCCGTGGTCGACATGCCCAGCGACTGCCCCAGCCCGATCACCGCCTTGATGATGGCCTGGCTGTCGGCCCGGCTGGTCAGGTCGCGCATGAAGGAGCGGTCGATCTTGATCTTGTCGAAGGGAAACGAGCGCAGATAGGACAGCGAGGAATAGCCGGTGCCGAAATCGTCCATGGAGATGCGCACCCCCATGGCGCGCAAATCGTGCAGGGCCCGCAGCGTTGCCTCATTGTCGTTGAGCAGCAGGTTTTCGGTGATCTCGAGTTCGAGCCGGGTCGGATCGAACCGCGCCTCCACCAGGACCGCCCGGATCTGAGCGACCAGATCGCGCTGGCGAAACTGGATGGGCGAAAGATTGACCGCCACCCGCACATGGCTTGGCCAGGTCGCGGCGGCGCGGCAGGCTTCGCGCAGCACCCATTGGCCGATAGCCCCGATCAGCCCGGTTTCCTCGGCCACCGGAATGAACTCGACCGGGGAAATGGTCGTGTCGCCATGGTCCCAGCGCAACAGCGCTTCGACGCAGGTGATGCGGTTTTCCTTCAGACCCAGCATGGGCTGGAACACCAGGCGCAATTCGTCCTGCGCCAGGGCGAGGCGCAGCCCGGCCTCGATGGCGCGGCGGCGCTGCAGATCGGCATCCATGCCGGCCTCGAAGAAATGATAGGTCGAGCGGCCCTCGCTCTTGGCCTTGTAGAGCGCCAGATCGGCATTCTTGACCAGCGTATCGGTAGTGACGCCATCGCCAGGCCCCAAGGCGATGCCGACACTGGCGCCGATCTCGACACGCTGCCCGCCGATTGTCATCGGGCTCGACATGGCCTTGATGATGCGATCGGCAATGCGGGCAGCGGTATCGGCATTGTCGAGCGGGCGCAGCAGCAGGGCGAATTCATCTCCACCCAGACGGGCCAATAGGTCGGTTTCCCGCGTCGCGCCCCACAGGCGCACCGCGGCCTGCTTGATCACCTCGTCGCCCACCGCATGGCCCAGCATATCATTGACCGCCTTGAAATGGTCGAGGTCGATATAGAGGACGGCGGCCATTTCCCCGCGCTGCAAGGCGGCCTCCGCCAGGGCCATCTGTTCGAGAAATTCGATGCGATTGGGCAGATCGGTGAGGGCGTCGTGGCGCGCCAGATGCCGGATCCTCGCCTCGTTCTGGCGCTGCTCGGTAATGTCTTCATGGGTCGACACCCAGCCGCCATCCTTCATCGGATGGTGCTGCATCAGGATGACGCGGCCCTTCAGTTCATGGATGTTCTTGCCGTATTCGCCCCGGGCGATGACCTCGCGGCGCCAGGCGATATATTCCTCGCGCGTGCCGCCCGCGCTCATCCCGACATCGAACAGATGCCCCAGAATATCCTCGAGCTGGGTGCCGGGGCGGATATAATCGGCCGGCAGGTGATAGATGCGCGCATAGGGCTCGTTGCAGATCACCAGCCGTCCCTTGGCGTCCATCATGCACAGGCCGATGGAGATATTGTTCACCGCCGCATCGAGCCGCAGATTTTGCCGCTCGAGTTCCAGCCCGCGCTTCTGCACCGATTCGGAGCGGGCGATTTCATCGGTGACGTCTTCATGCGTCACCACCCAGCCCAGAATGTCGGTATAGACATGGGCGGTTTCCACCACCCGCCCGCCATATACCTGTTCCTGCGCTCTGGAACGCGCGCCGGCCCGGTTCGACAACAGCTCGCTGGTATAGTTCTCGTAGAAGATTTCCGCGCTCTGGCCGGGATGATTGCCCAGCTTGTGCGACAGATGCACGACATCCTCAAGGCTCATGCCCTTGTAGATGGCGTCCTCCGAGAAGCCATAGAGTTCCCGATAATGCTTGTTCCACATGACCAGCCGGAATTGCGGCGACCATACGCAAAAGCCATAAGGTATGCTTTCCAGGGCAGCATCCAGCAGCAGGGCTTCAGCAATTTTGCCCGTCATGCCAGCGTCCGTCGACCCCATCGAACCCCCCAGTCCAACCTGTTTGCGACGCTGGGGTGAAGCTAGCCAGTGCCCCTTAACGAGGGCTTAAGCGCCGGAGAGGGAAAGGACGGGGTGCGCCGGAGGCGCAGCGAGCAGAGCGGCGATCCGGGCTGCGCCCTCCTCCGGGCCGAGCCGGCTCATGTCGAGCCGCAGGTCGTAATCGCGCCCTTGATGAATCGCCTGCCAGCGCAGCACCGGTGCCGGCGGCGTGTCGCCCGCCAGATAAAGCCCCTGCCGTGGATCGGCATTGCGCCGGCGCATGATGTCGTCGAGATCGCATTCGATGCCGACAAGGAGCGGGGCAAGATCGCCAAGAGCCGTGGCCAGAGCCGCGAAAATCGCCAGCGGGCCGGAATAGTCCTCGTGTAGCCCAAGATCCGCGACGACATCGAAGCCTTCCAGGGCATGAGCCCGGATGGTCTGGAAAAGCGCGCGATAAAGGCCCAGCACGGCGGGTTCGAGATCGGGCCGCTCGCCGCCGGGGCGCAGGCCGATACCCGGCATCAACGCCTCGGGCAGGGCCCCGGCCATCAGGTCGACGCCCAGATTGAGCCAGGTACCCGGCACCAGACCCTGCACGGCCCGGGCGAGGCTCGACTTTCCGGCACGGGGGGCGCCGGTGAGGATAACGATCCTGCCGCTCATCGTCGCCCTGCCCCGCCCGTCAAGGGGAGCGGATTTGAGGTCCGCTCCGCGTTCCGATCAGCCCCGCGCCTTCTGGTTGCGCGCGGCCCAGGTCTTGAGACGCAGGCCGTTGAGACGGATAAAGCCCTCGGCGTCCTTGTGGTCATAGGCCACCGCGCCTTCCTCGAAGGTCACAAGGTCCATCGAATAAAGGCTATAGGGCGAGCTGCGGGCGATGACGCTGGCCGAGCCCTTATAGAGCTTGACGCTGACTTCGCCGGTGACGAATTCCTGGCTCTTGTCGATCAGCGCCTGCAGCATTTCGCGCTCGGGCGAATACCAGAAGCCGTTATAGATCAGCTCGGCATATTTGGGCATCAGCTCATCCTTGAGATGGGCTTCGCCACGGTCGAGGGTGAGCGATTCGATGCCGCGATGGGCCACCAGCATGATCGTGCCGCCCGGGGTCTCGTAAAGGCCGCGCGACTTCATGCCGACGAAGCGGTTTTCCACGAGGTCGAGACGGCCGATGCCGTGCTTGCCGCCCAATTCGTTGAGCCGCGTGAGCAGCGCCGCCGGCGACAGCTTTTCGCCATTGATCGAGACCGGATCGCCCTTTTCATAGCCGATGCGGATGATTTCGGGCTCGTTGGGGGCCTTTTCCGGGTCGGTGGTGCGCTGCGGCACGTAATCGGGGAAGGGCACGGCGGGGTCTTCGAGCACCATGCCCTCGGACGAGGTGTGCAGCAGATTGGCGTCGACCGAGAACGGGGCTTCGCCGCGCTTGTCCTTGGCGATGGGGATCTGGTTGGCCTCGGCATAGGCCAGAAGCGCGGTGCGGCTGCGAAGATCCCATTCGCGCCAGGGGGCGATCACCTTGATGGCGGGATCGAGCGCATTGGCGGTCAATTCGAACCGCACCTGGTCATTGCCCTTGCCGGTGGCGCCATGGGAAATGGCGTCGGCCCCGGTTTCATGGGCGATTTCGACGAGGCGCTTGGCGATCAGCGGCCGGGCAATCGAGGTGCCGAGCAGATATTGGCCCTCATAGACCGTATTGGCGCGGAACATCGGAAAGACGAAATCGCGCACGAATTCCTCGCGCAGGTCTTCGATATAGATGTCCTTGATACCGAACATCTCGGCCTTCTTGCGCGCCGGCTCGAGCTCTTCGCCCTGGCCCAGATCGGCGGTGAACGTCACCACCTCGCAATCATAGGTTTCCTTGAGCCATTTGAGGATGATCGAGGTGTCGAGGCCGCCGGAATAGGCCAGCACGACCTTCTTGATGTCTTTTGCCATTTTTTGTCTCGGTGGTGATGGCCGGAACGGCCCGAAATCGGCCGCACCCTAGTCAGAGCCGCGCTTTGGTGCAATTGTCCGCGCCAAGATTCTTGGGCGCCCCTCTATGCAAGCCGTTATTCCCGACCTTCCCGTCATCCTCGCCTTCGCTCTGGCCACGGTCATCCTCGCCATTACGCCGGGGCCTGACATGGCCCTGCAGATGAGCCGCGCCATCAATTACGGGCGGGCCCATGGCCTGGCCGCCATGTTCGGGGCCATGGCCGGCATCCTCGTGCATACGACGCTGGTCGCCTTCGGCATTTCGGTGCTGATCGTCGCCGCGCCGCCCTTGTTCTTCGCGCTCAAGATCGCCGGGGCGCTCTATCTGCTTTGGCTTGCCTGGCAGGCGATCGCCAGCGGCGGCGGGTTGCGCCTTGCCGAAGCGGCGAAAAAGCCGCCGACCCTGCGCCAGAGCTTCATGACCGGCATCGGCATCAACCTGCTCAATCCCAAGGTCGTGCTGTTCTTCGTGACCTTCCTGCCCCAATTCGTCGATGCGCATGATCCGGGCGCCACGGGAAAACTGTTCTTCCTCGGCGTCGAATTCGTCGCCGTTTCCATTCCGCTCGGCCTTGGCACCGTGCTGGCCGCCGGCTGGCTGGCCGCCGCCTTCAAGCGCAGCATCTGGGTGGAACGGGCGCTCAACTGGAGCTTTGCCGCCATCTTCACCGCCTTTGCCGCCACGATCCTGACCGCACAGGCCCGCCATTAATGAATTACCGCCACGCCTTTCACGCCGGCAATTTTGCCGATGTGGTCAAGCATACCATCCTCACCCGCATCCTCGCCTATCTGATGCGCAAGGACGCCGCGTTCCGGGTGCTCGACACCCATGCGGGCCTTGGCATCTACGACCTGTTCGGCGATCAGGCCGAACGCACCGGGGAATGGCAGGAGGGGATCGGACGGCTGCTTGGCGCGCCCTTGCCGGAGGACGTGGCCGGCCTCGTCGCGCCCTATCTCGAAGCGGTCAAGGCGCACAATCCCGACGGCACTCTGCGCTATTATCCCGGCTCGCCTTTCGTCACCCGGCACATGCTGCGCCGGCAGGACCGGCTGATGGCGTTCGAGCTCCATCCCATGGACGCCGATCGGCTTAAGGAAAACTTCGCCGGCGACTTCCACACCCGCGTCACCGAACTCGACGCCTGGAAGATTTTCGGCACCCATCTGCCGCCCAAGGAAAAGCGCGGCCTCGTGCTGGTCGATCCGCCCTTCGAAGAAAAGGGCGAATTTTCTCGCATGGTCAAAAGCCTGGTGCAGGGCCATCAGCGCTGGCCCGGCGGCATTTTCGCCTTTTGGTATCCGATCAAGGAGCCCGGCGAGGTCGAGGCCTATATCGGGGCGCTCAAGGCGACGGGCATCGCCAAAATCCTGCGCCTGGAACTGACCATCCGCGCGCCTTCGACCCCACCGCGCCTGCACGGCACCGGCATGATCGTGGTCAACCCGCCCTTCGTGCTCGAGGAGGAAATGCGCGTGGTGCTACCGGCGCTGGCGGATCTGCTCGCCGATGAAGGCCGAGGGCGCTGGAAGATCGAATGGGTGGCGAAAGAAGGCTGACGCGTAAAGCGCGTCGCGTTTCTTTCAGATCAGCTCCCTGCGCTTTGGTTTTTTGTTTGGCGCCTGTCTTTATCCCGAAACCGGGGCCATTTTCGGCAGACATGCTCCAGCGCCGGAAAACCGAAAAGGCCCGGATCGCTCCGGGCCTTCGTGCACGTCAAAGGCAAGGAACGCCTTCACCCCAGATGGGCCAGCACCGCCAGCAGCAACAGCGCCACGATATTGGTGATCTTGATCATCGGGTTGACGGCCGGGCCGGCCGTGTCCTTGTAGGGGTCGCCGACAGTGTCGCCGGTAACTGATGCCTTGTGTGCGTCCGAGCCCTTGAAGTGCTTGACCCCCTGGCTGTCGGTAAAGCCGTCCTCGAAACTCTTCTTGGCATTGTCCCAGGCGCCGCCGCCGGCGGTCATCGAGATGGCGACGAAAAGGCCGGTGACGATAACCCCCATCAGCATGGCGCCGAGGGCGGAGAAACCGGCGGCCGGCCCGGCGATCCAGGTGATGAGGAAGAAGACGATGATCGGGGAAAGAACCGGCAGCAGGCTCGGGACGATCATTTCCTTGATCGCCGCCTTGGTCAGCATGTCGACGGCCCGGCCGTAATCGGGCTTGTCGGTGCCGGCCATGATGCCCGGCTTTTCCTTGAACTGGCGGCGGACTTCCACCACCACCGATTGGGCGGCGCGTCCGACGGCGGTCATCGACATGCCACCGAAGAGGAACGGCAGAAGACCGCCGAACAGCAGCCCGACCACCACATAGGGGTCGGCCAGCGAGAAGCTGAGCGTGCCCATGCCGGCAAAGATCGCCGGGGCATCGGGCAGATTGGCGAAATAGATCAGGTCCTGGGTATAGGCAGCGAACAGCACCAGGGCGCCGAGGCCCGCCGAGCCGATGGCATAGCCCTTGGTGACGGCCTTGGTGGTGTTGCCCACCGCGTCGAGCGCGTCGGTATTGTGGCGCACCGAGGCGTCGAGCCCGGCCATTTCGGCGATGCCACCGGCATTGTCGGTGACCGGCCCGAAGGCGTCGAGCGCCACGATGATGCCAGCCAGAGCCAGCATGGTGGCGACGGCAAAGGCAATGCCGAAGAGCCCGGCCAGCGAATAGGTGACGATGATGCCGGCAATGATCACCAGGGCCGGCAGCGCCGTCGATTCGAGCGACACGGCAAGACCCTGAATGACATTGGTGCCATGGCCGGTAACTGAAGCCTCGGCGATGGAATTGACCGGACGGCGGTTGGTGCCGGTGTAATATTCGGTGATGACGATGATCAGCCCGGTGATGACGAGGCCGACAATGCCGCAGGCAAACAGGCTCCACGGCGTGAAGACCTTGTCGCTGGCTTCGATGGCGACGTTCATATCGCCGAACATCAGCCACAGCACCGGCAGCAGCGCCACCAGCGAGAGCACGCCCGAGGCGATGACGCCCTTGTAAAGCGCGCCCATGATGTTGTTGTCGGCGCCCAGCTTGACGAAATAGGTGCCGATGATCGAGGTGACGACGCAGGCCCCGCCAATGGCGAGAGGCAGCACCATGCCGACCAGCTTATAGGCCTCGGGCAGGATGATGGCGGCCAGCACCATGGTGGCGACGATAGTCACCACATAGGTTTCGAACAGGTCCGCCGCCATGCCGGCGCAGTCCCCGACATTGTCGCCCACATTGTCGGCGATGGTGGCCGGGTTGCGCGGATC
>JAHCJW010000158.1 GCA_026126125.1 Devosia sp. | reverse complement strand
ACCGGTCACGGCAAGGCCTATGAATTCCTCACGCCCGATGGCCACCGCAACCGCATCTTCTGGGATGTCGACTATGCCGTGATCCCGGACGCGGAAAAATCCTGCCTAATCAACCGTCCGCAGCGCCGGCCGCTGCAGGGTGTGCCGGTGCGGCGTCTGGACCATGTCAACATCATGGCCTCGGACGTCTCGGCAACGCGCTCGTTCTACGAAGACGCGCTGGGCTTCCGCACCCGCGAAAACATCATCCTTGGCGGCGAAGTCGAGGCCGGCGCCTGGATGTCGGTCAGCCCACAGGTGCACGAAATCGCCTGCATGCTGGATCGCTCCGGCTCCAAGGGCCGCTTCCACCACGTGGCCTATTGGTATGGCGCGCCGCAACATCTGAGCGATATCGGCGACGTGTTTGCCGAGCGCGGCATCAAGGTCGAAGCCGGGCCGGGCAAGCACGGCATCAGCCAGGACCTGTTCATGTATGTCTATGAGCCGGGTGGCAACCGGGTCGAGCTGTTCGGCGACAGCGGCTATCTGATCCACGATCCGGCCTGGAAGACGCGCACCTGGACCGAGGAAAACCTCGATCAGGGCATCATCTTCTACGGCTCGCCCGTGCCGCAGGAATTCTTCCTCTACGGCACGCCCGACCTTCCGGCCGCCGCCGCTGCGGCCGCCGAATGACGCGGCGGTAAGGAGCAAGACAATGGATCAGGTCATTACCTCCGCAACCCCCTATACCGGGGCCGAATATCTGGACAGCCTGCGCGATTCGCGGGCCGTCTACATCCATGGCCAGCGGGTCAAGGACGTCAGCGCCCACCCCGCCTTCCGCAACTCGGCGCGCATGGTGGCGCGCTGGTACGACCATCTCAATGCCAATAAGGAGCGGCTGGGCAGGCCCACCGACACCGGCTCGGGCGGCTGGACGCACCCGTTCTTCAAGGGCGCCAAATCGATCCAGGACATGATCGACGCCCGCGACGCCATCGCCGAAACGCAGCGCGTCGCCTATGGCTGGATGGGCCGCGCGCCCGACTACAAGGCCTCGTTCCTCGGCACCTTGGGCGCCAATGCGGATTTCTACCGCGAGTATAAAGACAACGCGCTCTCCTGGTATCGGCGCACCCAGGAACGACTCGACTACTGGAACCACGCCATCGTCAACCCGCCCATCGACCGGCATCTGTCGATCGAGGAGGCCGGCGGGGTCTTCATGCATGTCGAAAAAGAAACCGATGCCGGGCTGGTCGTGTCCGGCGCCAAGGTGGTGGCCACCGGCTCGGCCCTCACCCACGCCAATTTCGTCGCCCATTACGGGGTGCCGATCAAGGAGAAGAAATACGCCCTGATCTTCACCGCGCCGATCGGTTCGGAAGGGATCAAGCTGATCAGCCGCGCCTCCTATGAACTGAATGCGGCGGTGATGGGCTCGCCCTTCGACTATCCGCTGTCGAGCCGGCTCGATGAGAACGACGCCATCCTGGTCTTCGACAAGGTGCTCGTGCCCTGGGAAAACGTCTTCGTCTATGGCGATATCGAGGCGGTGAACGGCTTTGTGCCCGCGTCGGGGTTCGCGCCGCGCTTCACCCTGCACGGCGTCACCCGACTGGCGGTCAAGCTCGACTTCATCGCGGGCCTGTTCTCCAAGGCCCTGGAAGCGACCGGATCGGGCGCGTTCCGTGGGCCGCAGACGGCGGTGGGCGAGGTGATCGCCTGGCGCAACCTGTTCTGGAGCCTTTCCGATGCCATGGTGAAAAGCGCCGCCGTCTGGCCCGGCACCGATGGCTATTACCAGCCCGACATGAATGCGGGCTCGGCCTATCGCGTCTTCGCGCCCATGGCCTATAGCCGCATCAAGGAGCTGATCGAGCGCCATGTCGCGTCCGGGCTGATCTATCTGCCGTCCTCGGCGCTGGATTTCCAGAACGAGGAACTGCGGCCGCTGCTCGACCGCTTCGTGCGTGGCTCGAACGGCATCGTGGCGGTGGATCGGGTGAAGCTGCTGAAACTGCTCTGGGATGCGCTGGGCTCGGAATTCGGCGGGCGGCATCAGCTCTATGAAATGAACTATGCCGGCAATTACGAAGGCATCCGCATCGAAACCATGCTCGGCGCGCAGGCGACCGGCGATCTCGATCGCATGCGCGCCTTTGTCGACCAGTACATGTCCGAATACGATCTGACAGGCTGGACGGCGCCCGACATGGTGAACCCCACCGACGTCAGCCGACTGGTTGCCGGCTTCCAGGGCCGCTGAAGAAACACCCGGCGGGCGGGCTCCGCCTGCCGGGACCACCCTTATCGGGAGGCCAGCTCATGTTGAGTGATTTCTGTGGCGTCCGCACCCAGGTGCTGCCCGAGGGGCGGCTGGAGCTGGGGGCGAGCGTGGTGACCATCGGCGCCTTCGATGGTGTGCATCTGGGCCATCAGGCCCTGGTGCGGCAAATGGTTGCCGAGGCACGGGGGCTGGGCGTGCCCTCGGTGGTCTGGACGTTCGATCCACCGCCCAGGGTGTTTTTCACCGGCGTCGAGCAGCTTTCGACCCTCGACGAAAAGCTCGCCCGGCTCGCCACGGTCGGGCCGGACCATATCGTGGTCGCCTCGTTCACCGAGGCCTATCGGCAGCGCAGCGCCGAGGATTTCATCGAGAGCCTTCGCCGGATCAATCCGGTGCGCATTCTGGTCGGCGCCGATTTCCGCTTCGGGGCGCAGCAGGCCGGCGATGTGGAGCTGTTGGCGCAGCATTTCGAGGTGACGATTTTCGATCCGGTGCGCTGCCCGGACAGCGAGGTTGTTTCCTCGTCGCGTATCCGCAAGTTGCGCCGCGAGGGGCGGCGCGACCTTGCCGATCTCATTCACGGCTGTCCCAATGCCACCGCGCTGGTCGCGGGCTTGATGTTGCTGGACCAGTCGCCACTCTGGGAGGGGTTCCATGTCTGAAATAGATGGGCTTGCCTTGCGAAAAGCCTGCGGACGCTTTGCCACCGGCGTGACCGTGGTCACCACCACCGATGCCGGGGGCGATCACGGCATGACGGCCAATGCCTTCATGTCGGTGTCGCTCGATCCGCCGCTGATCATGGTGTCGCTCGACAACCGGGCCAAGATGCTGGAGCGGCTGCGCGCCTCGGGGCGCTATGCGGTCAGCATCCTGGCGGAGGGCATGGAGCGCACCGCGCTGCATTTCGCCGGCCGCTACGATCCCGATCTCACCGAAATCCTCAAGGCGCGCGACGGCCTGCCGGTGGTGCCGGGGGCGGCGGTTCACTTGTTGGCCGATGTGGTCAGCGAGGTTCCGGCGGGGGATCACACCCTCTTTATCGGCCATGTAAGAGACATTCATCACGACGAGGACGCGGCGCCGCTGCTGTTCTGGTCCGGTCAATTCCAGAGGCTGATGGACCATGCCTGACAATCCCGAAATCGGCCGCCAGATCAGGGTTGGCGACATCGGCACCAATTATCACGATATTGGCCAGGGGCGGCCGGTGGTGTTCATCCACGGCTCGGGGCCCGGCGTTTCGGCCTGGGCGAATTGGCGGCTCAACCTCGAGCCGATCGCCGGGTACGGGCTGCGCTGCATCGCGCCGGATATGCTCGGTTTCGGCTATACCGATGCGCCCGCCGACATGACATTCACCGCCGAGCGCTGGGTGGAGCATTTCGCCGGCTTCATCGATGCGCTGGGCGAGGACAAGATCTCGATCGTCGGCAATTCCTTCGGCGGCGCCATTGCGCTCGCCTATGCGGTGCGCTTTCCCGAGCGGGTCGAGCGGCTGGTGCTGATGGGGGCGGTGGGTCTCGATTTCCCGATCACGCGCGAGCTCGATCAGGTGTGGGGCCATGTGGCGACGCTGGAAAACATGCGCGAGATGATGAAAATCTTCGCCTGGGACCAGTCGCTGGTCAATGACGACCTGGCGGAAATCCGCCACCGGGCGACCACCCGGCCCGGCGTCATGGAAGCCTTTTCGGCGATGTTTCCCGAGCCGCGACAGGCGGCGCTACGCGCGCTGGCCTCGCGCGAGGCAGACGTCGCCGGGGTGCGGGCGCCGACGCTGGTCATCCATGGCCGCGACGATCGGGTGATCCCGGTGGAGGTTTCCGAGCGTCTCTTTGAATTGTTGCCCGATGCCGAATTGCACCTGTTCGGCAATTGCGGACACTGGACGCAGATCGAAAAAACCTCGCGCTTCAATGCCATCGTCGGCGATTTCATGCGCTGACGTTTTGGCGCCTTTGCTCCAGCCGATCGGCGGGGACAGGCGATGGCAAGCCTGTCTCCCGCGTTCGAAGGAAGGTTGGGATCAGAACTTGTAGTTGATGCCGGCGCGAATGACGCTGAAGCGCTGGGTCAGGTTGATATTGCCCAGCGGCAGGCCGTTATAGGGCTGATCGCCCAGATCGACATAGAGATATTCGGCCTTGAACGAGAGGTTCGGGGTGGCCTGCGCCTCGAGGCCGACGCCGGCGGTCCAGCCGATATGGTTGGCCGATTGCGAGGTGACGACGTTCTGGTTGTTGGTCAATTTGGCGGTGCCGCGACCGAAGGCGGCGCCCAGCGTGGCATAGGGCATGACCTGACCGAAGGCGGCGCCGGCGCGCAGGCGGGCGGTGCCGAAGGCGTCGATGCGGGTTTCAAAATTGCCCAAGGCGCCGGCGGCGGTGGTGTGGGCGATATTGCCCCATTGCAGATCCGCTTCGGCGCCGACGACAAAGCCGCCGAGGTCGTAATTATAACCGGCCTGGCCGCCCAGCGTCCAACCCGAAGCCTCGTTGCTGGCTGCCCCGGCAATGGCCGGAGCCGTGGTGGTGGTGCCCCACATATAGCCGCCATTGACGCCGGCATAGAAGCCGGACCAGTTCGACACCGGAGCCGACGAATAGATCGGCGAGGCGGCAGCGCCGCCGGACCAGCCCAGATCGGCGGCCTGGGCGGAGGCGGACAGCGCCAGAATTGCGGAAAGGGCGATGGCGGAGCGCTTCATGATGACCTCGCTGACGGTCCGGTTTTTACGATTGCGTGTAAAAATCGACCCAAGACATTAACGAGGCGGTAAGCAATAAGGTTAACGCGGGCGCTTTGTGCGCCAGCGCCGCGTTTTCCCCATGGCTGTGGTTTTTTGGTCAGGCGGCGTCGCTGATCAACCCTTCGGCCAGGCCATATTCGTGCAGTTTACGATAAAGCGTCGAGCGACCGATGCCCAGGGCCCGGGCGACGCGCGACATGCGGCCGCCGTGATGCTGGATGGCGAAGGCGATGGCCTCGCGCTCGATGGCGGCCAGCGCCAGCAGGTCGCCGCCCTCGCTGAGGAAACGATCGCGGGCCGGTTCGATGCTCGGCTCGATCCGCTCGCGCGGCGGGGCGCTGTCGATATGGACAGGCGCGGCCGGCAGCGGCTTGGCTTCCACCGCGCGCAGCACCTCCTCGCGCCCATTGGCCTGGGCCACGATCTGGGGAAAGTCCTGCACTTCGAGAAAGGCGCCGTCGGTCAGCACGATGGCGCGATAGACGGCGTTTTCGAGCTGGCGCACATTGCCCGGCCAATCATAGGCGGCCAGCAGGTCGAGCGCGGGCGGGGTGATGCCGAGCACGCGCTTGCCCGCTTCGGCGGCAAAACGGGCGATGAAGTGGTTGACCAGCGCCGAGAGGTCTTCCATGCGCTCGCGCAGCGGCGGCATATAGATGGGAAAGACGTTGAGGCGATAGAACAGGTCTTCGCGGAATTCGCCGGTCTTGGCGAGGTTGAGCAGGCGCCGATTTGTGGCCGAGATGACGCGGACATTGACCTTTTCCGGCCGGCTGGCGCCCACCGGCTCGATCTCGCCCTCTTGCAGGGCGCGCAACAGCTTGGTCTGGGTGTCGAGCGGCAATTCGCCCACTTCGTCGAGGAACAGCGTGCCGCCATGCGCCTCGGCGAACTTGCCTTTCTGGTCGGCGATGGCGCCGGTAAAGGCGCCCTTCTTGTGGCCGAACAGCACCGATTCGACGAGATTGGGCGGGATGGCGCCGCAATTGACGGTGACGAAGGGCCTGGCCGCCCGCTCGCCGGTGCCCTGGATGATGCGGGCCACCAGTTCCTTGCCGACGCCGGTTTCGCCCTCGATCAAGACCGGGATCGGGCTCCGGGCCGCCTTGGCGCACAGCATCAGCACGCGCGCCATGGCGGGGGCGGAGGCGATCATATCGGCCTGGGTGAAGGTGCCCGAGCGCCGCGCATGTTCCGAGCGGATCGCCGCCTCGAGCGTTTCGAGCTTGAGCGTATTGCGCAGCGAGATGATCAGCCGCTCGGGCGCCACGGGCTTGACGAAATAGTCCACCGCGCCCTGGCGCATGGCCGAAATCACGGTTTCGAGCGAGGCATTGGCGGTCTGGATGATGACGGGCGTGGTCAGCCCCTCGGCCCGCATGGCGGCCATCACGCCCATGCCGTCGAGATCGGGCATGACGAGATCGAGAATCATTACCCCGATATTGCGGTCCTCGCGCAAAAGAGCGAGAGCCTGTTCGCCGCCGGTGGCGGTGATCGGCTTGAACCCGGCGCGATTGGCGACCTCCGCCGTCAGCCGCAATTGCACCGGGTCGTCATCGACTACGAGAACGCGCGTCATCCAAACTCCAGAATTCTTCTGCGGCACGAATCGGGATGTGCCGTTTTGGGAGGAGTTTGGCGGCAGGGGTTTAAGAGGGTGTTAAGCCTAACCAATCTTGAACGGGAGCGGTCGAGGCAATGCCAAGGCTCCGATGCGGGCGGCAAGCTCAGAGAGTAAACCCGGCTGGGCAACACGCAGCGCATCGATATTGTCGGAGGGGCTTTGAGCTGCACCCATGCCCGGCGCCGGGGCGGAAGTCGCAAATAAAAAGGGCCCCGGGAAACCCGCGACCCTCAGTCTCATCCATTTTTTCGCAAACAGTCCAGGCTGCCTTAGTGCCGCTGGGCGCCCTGGAGACGGCTCAGTTCATCCTTCACTTCGAGCTTCTTGCGTTTAAGGGTGCTGACCATCAGGTCGTCGTATTGGCGATTCTGCATTTCTGTTTGAATTTGCCGATCCAGTTCCTGATGGCGCCGTTCCAGCGCCGCGATGTGGCCTTCAGTCGTCATAAACAACTCCTTTCAGCGTCTTGGACGGGAGGATCGTCACAAATATTTCATGCTTTGTCGACGCCGATCGGAGCGCGGTCCGAAATCTGATGCAAAACGATCCGTGATCGGTTAACCAAGACTATATTCGGTGCCCGACAATAGTGGTTCCCCATGCTGTCTCTGACCAAGGAACAGGAAGCCCAACTGGGTCTGGAACTGGCCACCAAACGCCAGGAACACGCCGATCTCGATGCGGCGATCCATACCCTGACGCAGTCGCATGTGGGCGACCGGATGCTGGTGCAGCGGCTCAAGAAGCGCAAGCTGCTGCTCAAGGATCAGATCATCCACATCGAGAGCATGCTGCTGCCGGATATTATCGCATGAGCCCGCTTGCCCGATGGCGCGGCGCCCCTATAGTCCCCGGCCTTCCAAGGCACTGAAAGCACGGCCAATGAAGCGAAACGCCTCGCCCGCCACCGCGATCCCTGTGGTGATCGTGATGGGCAGCCAATCGGATTGGGAAACGATGCGCGAGGCGGCCGCGGTGCTCGAAGAGCTCGGCGTGCGCCACGAATCGCGCATCGTTTCGGCGCATCGCACACCCAAGCGCATGTTCGCCTTCGCCGAGGGGGCCAAGAAGGCCGGCACCAAGATCGTGATCGCGGGGGCGGGCGGCGCCGCGCATTTGCCGGGTATGATCGCCTCGCTCACGACGCTGCCGGTGCTCGGCGTGCCGGTGGAATCAAGGGCGCTGAAGGGCATCGATTCGCTGCTGTCGATCGTGCAGATGCCCGCGGGCATTCCAGTCGCCACGCTCGCGATCGGGGCGGCCGGCGCACGC
>JAHCJW010000157.1 GCA_026126125.1 Devosia sp. | reverse complement strand
TCTAATGCACGCTGGCCGGCGCCACCGGACTGGCCGGGCCGGCGCCGATCTTCGGGCCTTCCCAGAATACCACATAGAGCAGTTCGCGCCCTTCGGCGTCGGTGATCTCGATGGTGCGGGGCAGGCGGGTTTCCCCGCCTTGGCCCGCCAGCTTGTCGATGATGGCCTTGGCCAGCTCCGCCGCATTGTGTTCGGCGGCTTCGAGATCGGCGTGATCGCTGCCCGCTTCGTCACGGATCAGCTCGTCGTCGGTACGGTAGTGGAAGAAAAAACGCGGCACGCTCGCCTCCTGGAGCCGATGCAACGCGGCCGCTCGGCCCGGGGTTGCCCGATACAGATTCTCTAATCGAAAACTCGGCTCACTCTGGCAGTTTCAGCCGGCCCCGTCGAGCCTTGTCGCGGCGCAAAGCGGCCCGCTCAGCCGCCGCCGAACGGGGCCAGCCCGTGATAGCCGTGGCGCTGCCAGATCAGCGGCGTCCGGTCAGTGGTGGTTTCCGCCTCCACCACGGCGCCGGCGAACAACACATGCGTGCCCGTCTCCATGGCGCCGATGACATCGCAGTCGAAAGCGGTTACCGCGCCATGCAGTTGTGGCTGTCCTGATGGCCAGCGTCCCCATTGGCCCACGCTGAAGCGATCGCTGGTCTGCAGCTTGCCGGCGAAAGCGTCGGCAATATCGTCCTGACCGGTGGCCAGCATGGCCAGCGAGAAGCCGCCGGTCTTGATGATGATATCGGCCAGGCGGCTGACGATGTCGATGGAAACCAGTACGGCCGGCGGATTGGCCGACAGCGACAGCACGGCGGTCACCGTGCGCCCGACCCTTTCGTCGCCCCGGCGCGCCGCCACCACGCACACATTGGAGGCCATGCCAGCCATGGCGGCGCGAAATTCACTATTGCCCACGGGCGGGCGCCGGCTGGGGCGCAGCGCCATGGTGTCGGGCAGGTCGAAATCAACCATTGTCATACTCACGACCTCACCCCCATTTCATTGGGGACATGCGCGGTCAAATTTCCGGACCACCATGGCGCATTTCGCCCCGCTGGTGCAATCGATGGCTTTTGCACCATCAAATCCCAGCCGAGCAAGGGGGTGAGGCCCATTCGGCCCTCTGACGCCCCTGCACCAAGGCGGAGCCCGAGCCGGCGTTTGTCGATCCCCTCAACCTCTCATGCTACCCCAGATTGGCTTCGGCAAACTCATAATTGGCCAGCTTGTCGAGGAAATTGCTCACATAGTCCGGGCGGCGATTGCGGAAATCGACATAATAGCTGTGCTCCCACACATCGAGCCCGAGCAGGGCCTTGCCCTCGCCGGTCGCCAGCGGGTTCGAGCCATTGGCGGTCTTGGTGGTCTTGAGCTTGCCGTCGCTGCCCAGCACCAGCCAGGCCCAGCCCGAGCCGAACTGCGTGGTTGCCGCGGTCTTGAAGCTGTCCTTGAACGCCTCTACCGAGCCGAAATCCTCGACGATCTTGGCTTCGAGCTTGCCCGGCAGCTTGCCGCCATTGGGCGACAGCGCGTTCCAGAAATGGATGTGGTTCCAGTGCTGGCCGGCATTGTTGAACACCGGGGCGAAATCCGCCTTGTCCTTGGCCAGCAGCACGATCTCCTCGAGCGACTTGCCGGCCAGCTCGGGGTATTTTTCGACGAAGCCGTTGAGCGCGGTCACATAGGCCTGGTGGTGCTTGCCATGGTGCAGTTCCAGGGTTTCCTGGCTCATGCCGGCATTGGCGAGAGCGGCAACGTCATAGGGCAGGGCGGGGAGGGTAAAGCTCATGTGAAGCGTCCTTTTATCCGGATTGGCTTGCCTTGCGGCCTCGTCCGGTTTAATTTCCAAGCAACAACTTTGAAAACTGTTCCCGAGGATCTGTCAAGGGATTATGTCAAGCTCCAACTTGGAAAACCCTGTCGTGGACGTTCCGGCCTGGACGCCGCGCAGCCCGGCCGAACGGGTTCTGATGGTGCTCAAGATGCAGGGGGCGTTGTCGTCCTCGGCGCTGGGGGAGCGGCTTGGCACCACGGGCGAGGCGGCGCGCCAGCAATTGCTGCGCCTGGCCGAGGAGGGGCTGGTGGAAGCGCGCAGCGCTTCGTCCGGCGTCGGCCGCCCGACCCAGCTCTGGAGCCTCACCGCCGCCGCGCAGGCCCGCTTTCCCGACACGCACGCAGCCCTCACCGTGCAACTGCTCGACATCGTTCGCGCCCAGTTGGGCGAGGCTGCGCTCGACACCGTCATCGCCACGCGCGAGACGGAAACCCGCCGCGCCTATGAGGCGGCGGTGGCCGGTGCCACCGATCTCAAGGCGCGGGTTGCGGCGCTGGTCGCCTTGCGCAGCCGCGAGGGCTATATGGCCGAATGGTCCGAGCAGCCCGACGGCACCCTGCTGCTCATCGAAAACCACTGTCCGATCTGCGCCGCCGCCACCGCCTGTCAGGGCTTTTGCCGCGCCGAGCTCGAGGTTTTTCGCGCCGTCATCGGTCCCGGCGCCAGCGTCGAGCGGCTCGACCATATCGTCAGCGGCGGCCGCCGCTGCACCTACACCATCACCCCGGAGATCGCGCCATGAGCGCCACCCAACGTCCCCCCGTCGGCACCCGTCTCACCCGCATCGGCTGGGAAACCCCCGAGGCGCTGGACGAGGCGATGATCCGCGCCGTGGTCGATGAGTTTTACACCCGCGCCCGCCGCGATCCCGTCATCGGCCCGGTGTTCAACCGCATCATTCCAGATGATCACTGGCCGGCCCATCTCTCGCTCATCGCCGATTTCTGGAGTTCCATGCTGTTGGGTAGCGGCCGTTATGGCGGGCGCCCCATGCCCAAGCATATGGCCATTGCCGAACTCGGCGATGCGCATTTCATGCGCTGGCTGCGCTTGTTCCGCGAAACCGTCGAGCAAATCTGCCCGCCCGATGTCGCCGATCTGTTCATCGAGCGGTCCGAGCGGATCGGCAATTCCTTCCGCATGAACATCCATGTCCATCGGGGCGAGGACATCACCCAGATGGGCCCGCTCAAGCGCGAAGCCGATCCAGGCTGGACCCCGCCCGACCAGGACTAAACCCTGTCTCGCCCCACCTGTCCCGATGCCCGCCCGGCGGGCCAAAAAAAAGAGTGACCTTTCGTGACCGAACACGCCGCCGCTTTCCGCGCCTTCGAGGAAACCCTGGCCCGCCATGTAGATCCGCTCGAAACCGGTGCTGCGCTGCACCGGCTGGCCGATGCGCTGATCGGCGTGCGTATCTTCACTCTCACCGCCATCGAAATGCCGCTGATGCAGGTGCGTCGCGTCTATTCCAGCCATCCGGACGTCTATCCGGTGCTCGGCACCAAGCCCCTCGTGCTCGATCCCTGGTTCGAAGCCATGCGCACCGAGCGCCGCATCACCGCCATCAACACCGCCGCCGAAATGGAAGGCGAATTCCCCGATCTCGCGCTGATCCGCTCGCTCGGCTGCAATTCATCGCTCAGCGTCCCCATCATGGTCGGCAACGAACTCATCGGCACCATCAACGCGCTCGACACCGAGGGGCGCTACCCCGCCCCGGCCCTCGAGCGCGCCCAGGACCTCATCACCCCCGCCACCGCCGTGTTCCTCATCCTGCGCCGGCATTTCGGGGTCTAGGGGAACCCTGTCCTCGCGGTTTTCGGGCAATCCGATGCGGAAGCAAGCGATCGGAGCGGCAATTTGCGTTCGACGGAACGCGCGCAATGGCCATGACATCCGGTCATCCCCGCGCTGTCATCCCCGCAAAAGCCGGGTTCACCGTTTTTCTGGCTCTTGCCGACACTATTGCATGTCTGCCGAAACTGGCCCCGGTTTCGGAACAAAGACATGCGGCAAAACAAGGGCTGAAGCGCAGGGAGCTGATCTGAAAGAAACGCGACGCGCTGTAGAGGGGCGATGGAACGACGATAGGAGCATTTGAGCCCGGGCGCTTTGGGCCGGATTTGAGACCCGGGACGCTCCTGTCGAGCCGTCGCGATTTTCACGGCGAGCATGGTTTTCTGAAAAACCCCCAATAAAAGTAAAAAAATTTTGGTGCCCACTTGAGTTCCGTCAGTCCCGGTGCTGCAATGTCCACCTTGTGATCATTTTCGGGTCAGTCCGTGTTGTTGTTTATCCTGCCCCGCAAGATTGGCCGCTCATGCTAGGCTATCTTGCCCAGCGCCTCGGCATGATGGCCGTGACTCTGTTTGCCATCGTCACGCTGACCTTTTTTCTCATGCACGCCGTGCCCGGCGGCCCCTTCGTCTCCGAACGCATGCTGGCCCCCGAGATCGCCGCCGCGCTCAACGCCAAATACGGGCTCGACCTGCCGGTCTGGCAGCAATATCTCAACTATCTGGGGCGCATCGCCAGTTTCGATCTCGGCCCCTCGTTCAAATATCCCGGCGTATCGATCAATTCGATGATTGCCGCCGGCCTGCCCACCACCTTGCGCACCGGGCTGCTCGCCGTCATCTGCGTCGTCGCCCTCGGCGTGCCGCTGGGCATCGTCGCCGCGCTCAATCGCAATCGCTGGCCCGACACTTTCGTGATGTTCGTCGCCACGCTCGGAGTGGCGATCCCCTCCTATGTCATCGCCACGGTCACGCTCTATCTCTTCGCGCTGCGTCTGGGCTGGGTGCCCACCTTCGGCCTCGATGACTGGCGCGGCTATTTCCTGCCGGTCTTTGCCTTGTCCGGTTTCTGGATTTCCTTTGTCGCCCGCCTCACGCGCTCCTCCCTGCTCGAAACCTTGCAGCAGGACTATATGACCACCGCCCGCGCCAAGGGTCTGCGCCCCGGCCAGGTGCTGTTCAAGCATGGCCTCAGAAATTCGCTGCTGCCCGTCGTCACCGTTCTGGGCCCGGTCGTCGCCAATCTCGTCACCGGCTCCTTTGTCATCGAGCAGATTTTTGCGCTGCCCGGCATCGGCCGGCAATTCGTGCTTTCCATCACCAATCGCGACTATACCGCCATCATGGGCATCACCATTTTCTACGCCGCCATCCTGATGGTGATGATCCTCATCGTCGATCTTCTCTATGTCTGGCTCGATCCGCGCATCAAGCTGACAAAGGCCACGGCATGACCGATATCGCTCCCAATGCCTGGGAAAAGCTCCCGCCAGAGGCCACCGCATCGGCCCCGCCGCCGCCCGCGCCGACATTCGGGCAAGAGGCGCGCCGGCGCCTATGGGCCAACAAGCCCGCCGTCATCAGCATCGTCTTCATCGTGGCGCTGGTGCTGGCCGCCTTTATCGGCCCGTTCTTCTCGCCCTATACCTATTACAAACAGGATTTGAAGCTGGCCAATATCCCGCCCGCCTTCGAGACCTATACGGTGAGCGATGGGGCAGGGGAGACGACGCGCATTTTCCTCAACGCCTCCAATTTCAACATTTACGAGGTCGATGGCCAAGGCCATGTGCTCGGCCTGTTGCGTGGCGGGCGCAAGGACCTGATCCAGAAAAGCCAGCCCTTCACCTTCGGCGACACCGAAGTCACCCTCGATTATTCCCGTCTTCCGGCCCGCCTCCTCGCCGCCGATGGCAGCGAAATCCGTCCCTCGGGCTGGAGCTGGAACCGCACATATCTGTTCGGCACCGACCAGCTGGGCCGCGACATCCTCGTGCGCCAGCTCTATGGCGCGCAGATTTCCCTCACCGTCGCCTTCGTCGCCACCCTGGTCAATTTCTTCATCGGCGTGTTTTATGGCGGCATCGCCGGCTATCTCGGCGGCAAGGTCGATGCGGTGATGATGCGCATCGTCGAAATCATCTCCACCATTCCCCTGACCCTTTATGTCGTCCTGCTGATGGTCGTCTTCGATTCGGGGCTCCTTTCCATCATCGTCGCCATCGGCTCGGTGTTCTGGGTCGACATGGCGCGCATCGTGCGCGGCCAGATCCTGTCATTGAAGAGCCAGGACTATATCGCCGCCGCCCGCACCATGGGCGCCTCGCCGGCCCGCATTCTCACCAAGCATCTCCTGCCCAACGCCATCGGCCCCATCATCGTCACTTTGACCATGCTCATCCCCTCGGCCATTTTTATCGAAAGCTTCATGAGCTTCATCGGCCTCGGCGTCACCCCGCCGCTGGCCTCCTGGGGCTCGCTCACCTCCGAGGCGGTGGAAACGTTGCGCGCCTATCCGCACCAGCTGTTTTTCCCCGCCGCCGCCATTTCCCTGACCATGTTCGCCTTCAATTTCCTTGGCGATGGCCTGCGCGACGCGCTCGACCCGAGGATGCGCTGATGAGCGAAACCGTTCTGTCCGTCCGTGATCTGTCGACCTCGTTCTTCACCCCGCGCGGCGAGGTGCAGGCCGTGCGCGGCGTCAGCTTCGACGTGCGTCCGGGCGAAATCCTCGGCCTGGTGGGGGAATCGGGCTCGGGCAAGTCGATCACCTGCATGTCGGTTCTGCGCCTCCTCAAAGCCGGCGGCCGCATCAAATCGGGCACCGCCACCTTCGAGGGCCAGGACCTGCTCTCGCTCGATGAAGACGCGCTTTCCGACCTGCGCGGCAACCGCATCGGCGTCATCTTCCAGGACCCGATGACCGCTCTCAACCCCACCATCACCGTGGGCGAGCAGGTCATCGAAACCATTCTGCGCCACCGCAGGGCGAGCCGCGCCGAGGCCCGCGCCCGCGCCATCGAACTGTTCGAGCTGGTCCGCATTCCCTCCGCCGCTACCCGGCTCAAATCCTATCCGCACGAATTTTCCGGCGGCATGCGCCAGCGCGTCATGATTGCCATCGCGCTGGCCTGCGATCCGCAATTGCTCATCGCCGACGAGCCGACCACCGCCCTCGACGTCACCATCCAGCGCCAGATCCTGGCGCTGCTCAAGGATCTCCAGCAACGCCTCGCCATGTCGGTGATCCTCATCACCCACGATCTCGGCGTCATCGCCGAAACCGCCGACCGCGTGCTGGTGCTCTATGGCGGGCTCATCATGGAAACCGCCCCGGTGCGCGATCTTTTCGCCCGCCCGGCCCATCCCTATACGCTGGGCCTGCTCGGCGCCGTCCCCGATCTGCGCGACGACACCCATCGCCGCCTCACCCCCATTCCCGGCAGCCCGCCCGACATGGCGGCGCCGCCGCCCGGCTGCCCCTTCGCCCCCCGCTGCCCCCATGCCATGCGCCAATGCCTCGACGCCCTGCCGCCCCTTTTCGGCACGGCGCACCAATCCCGCTGCTGGCTCCACCACCCCGAGGCGCCCAAGGTGGCCGGCTTGAACGAGGTGGCGGCATGATCCAGTTCTTGCACGAAACTCTCGGCTCCATCGCCCCCTCGCTCCTGAGGGGAGAGGGTTGGGGTGAGGGGTTCAGCGGCGTGGCAAGTCCTGTGCTCCCCACCAGCGCTGAACCCCTCACCCGTCGTTTCGCGCCGACCTCTCCCCTCAGGGGAGAGGTGAGGAAGGGCCTCATCCCATGACCCAACCCCTCCTCACTCTCCGCGACCTGCACAAGCATTTCCGCCTGCCATCCACGCCCTTCACCCCACGCCCGGTGCTGCGCGCCGTCGATGGTGTCGATCTCGACCTGATGCCCGGCGAAACCCTGGGCCTTGTGGGCGAGTCCGGCTGCGGCAAGTCCACCCTGGCCCGCACCGTCATCCGCCTTCACGAACCCACCGCCGGCTCCATCCGCTTTGCGGGCGAGGAGGTCGCCAACACGCCCGAGCGCGCGCTAAAAGCCTTCCGCCGCCGCGTGCAGATGATCTTTCAGGATCCCTATGCCTCGCTCAATCCGCGCATGAGCGTTGCCGATCTCATCGCCGAGCCCCTCCAGATCGCCGGCATCGGCACCCCCGCCGAGCGCGGCAGGAAGGTGCAGACCCTGCTCGACCGCGTCGGTCTTCCCAAGGACGCCGGCCAGCGTTTCGCCCATGAATTCTCCGGTGGCCAGCGCCAGCGCATCGGCATTGCCCGCGCCAT
>JAHCJW010000156.1 GCA_026126125.1 Devosia sp. | reverse complement strand
AGGAGGCCCGCTCATGAGCCTTCTCACCCTTTCGGGCGTCACCAAGCGCTTCGGCGGCCTCACCGCCGTCAACGAGCTGTCCTTTACTCTCAACCTGGGCGAAACCGTGGGCCTGCTCGGCCCCAATGGTTCGGGCAAGACCACCGCGCTCAACATGATTTCCGGCCTTTTGCCGGTCAGCGCCGGCACCATCGCGCTCGATGGCGAGATCATCAGCACGCTTGGCCCGGAGCGCATCGCCCATCGCGGCGTCGCCCGCACCTTTCAGCTCGTGCGTGCCCTGCCCTCCCTGAGCGTCGGCGACAATGTGCTGGCCGCGCTCGCCTTCCGCAAGCACCCGCTCTGGGGCAGCGCCGCCCAAGCGCGCATCGAGACGCTTTTGGGCGATGTGGGCCTCGGTGGCCGCCAGCACGAGCCGGCCGACAGCCTCACCTATATTGATCTCAAGCGCATGGAGCTGGCCCGGGCGCTCGCCGCCGAGCCCAAACTGCTGCTGCTCGACGAATGGCTGGCCGGCCTCAACCCCACCGAACTGCGCGCCGGCATCGACCTCATCACCCGCCTGCGGCAAAGCGGCATCACCATTTTGCTGGTCGAACACGTCATGGACGCGGTGCGGGCGCTGTGCAGCCGCTGCATCGTGATGAATACCGGAACCCGCATCGCCGATGGCCCGACCGCCGAGGTGCTGGCCGATCCTGAAGTCATCCGCGCCTATCTCGGAGACGACCATGCTTGAGGCCAAGACCATCGCCCTGCGCTATGGCAAGCATCTCGCCCTTGACGGGGTGGGGGTCGCCATCGCCGCCCATGAAACCGTGGTGGTGCTCGGGGCCAATGGCGCCGGAAAATCCTCGCTGCTCAAAGTGCTCGCCGGCCTTGTCCGGCCCGAACCCGGCGCCGTCCTCGCTTTCGAGGGGCAATCGCTGCTCGGCCGCCCGGCCCATGATTTCCCCGAGCTCGGCATAGCGCTCGTCCCTGAAGGGCGCGGCATTTTCGGCGATCTCACCGTCGCCGAAAATCTCCAGCTCGGCGCCCATCCGCCCCATGCCCGCGCCCATGAGCAGCGCCAGCGCGATCTGGTGCTCGAGCTTTTCCCCCGCCTCGCCGAACGCCAGGGCCAGATCGCCCGCACCATGTCGGGGGGCGAACAGCAAATGGTCGCCATCGGCCGGGCGCTGATGAGCTGCCCGCGCCTGTTGATGCTCGACGAGCCGAGCCTGGGGCTGGCGCCGATCGTCACCTCCGAACTGTTTGCCGCCCTCAAGCGCATCCAGTCCACCGGCCTCGCCATGCTGGTGGTGGAACAGAACGTCAAGGCCTCCCTCGCCATCGCCCAGCGCGGCTATCTCATGGAAGCGGGCCGCATCACCGGCTCGGGCACGGCGGAAGCGCTGCGGGCCGATCCGGCCGTGCAACGCGCATTCCTGGGAGGGGTGGCATGACCCGGTTTCCGCGCTTGCCGCCTCCTTCCCTGGCCCTCCCCTCGAGGGGAGGGATCTTCCCCACGCGCCAACCCCACCAATCCACCCACCCTATCGGAGACCCCGCATGACCGCTCTCGGCCTGCTGATCGATAACGAGGACGTCCAAGCCACCGGCGGGGCGAGCTTCTCGCGCAACAATCCCGTCACCGGCGAATTGGCCACCAGTGCCGCCGCCGCCACGGTGGACGACGCGCTGCGCGCCGCCGACGCCGCCGCCGCCGCTTTCCCCGGCTGGAGCCGCACCGCTCCCGCCGCGCGCCGCAAGATCCTGCTCGCCGCCGCCGACAGGCTCGACGCCAAGGGCCGCGACTTCATCGCCGCCATGGGCGCGGAAACCGGCGCCACCGCCGGCTGGGCCGGCTTCAACGTCATGCTCGCCGCCGACATGCTGCGCGAGGCGGCATCCCTCACCACCCAGATCACCGGGGAGATCATCCCCTCCAACCGTCCCGGCTCGACTGCCTATGGCGTGCGCCAGGCCGCCGGCGTCGTGCTCTCCATCGCGCCGTGGAACGCCCCGGTCATTCTGGGCGTGCGCTCGCTGGCCACCCCGCTCGCCTGCGGCAACACCGTGGTGTTCAAATCGAGCGAAATCTGCCCGCGCACCCATCGCCTGATCGCCGATGCGCTGATCGAGGCCGGCCTGCCCAAGGGCGTGCTCAATGTCGTCTCCAACGCACCCGCCGACGCGCCCGAACTGGTCGAGGCGCTGATCGCCCACAAGGGGGTGCGCCGGGTCAATTTCACCGGCTCGACCCGCGTCGGCCGCCACATCGCCGAGGTCGCCGCGCGCAATCTGAAGCCGGCCCTGCTCGAATTGGGCGGCAAGGCGCCCTTCGTCGTGCTCGATGACGCCGATATCGACCAGGCCGTCGCCGCCGCCGCCTTCGGCGCCTATATGAACCAGGGCCAGATCTGCATGTCGACCGAGCGCATCGTCATCGACGATGCGATCGCCGACGAATTCGTCGCCGCGCTCGCCACCAAGGCCGCCTCGCTCAAGGCCGGCGACCCGCGTGCGGGCAATACCCCCCTCGGGTGCCTGGTTGATCTCTCGGCCGCCCAGCGCATCGACGCGCTGGTCAAGGACGCCGTGGCCAAGGGCGCCCGCGTCGTCGCCGGCGGCGGCATTGAGGGCACCATCATGCAGGCGACCGTGGTCGATGGCGTCACCCCCGGCATGAAGCTCTATCACGAGGAATCCTTCGGCCCCGTCGTCGCCGTCACCCGCGTCGGCAGCGTCGATGAGGCGGTGCGCGTCGCCAACGACACCGAATACGGCCTGTCTGCCGCCGTTTTCGGCCGCGACATCACCCGCGCCATGAGCGTCGCCTCGCGCATCGAAAGCGGCATCTGCCACATCAACGGCCCCACCGTGCACGACGAAGCGCAAATGCCCTTCGGCGGCGTCAAGGCCTCGGGCTATGGCCGCTTCGGCGGCAAGGCCGGCATCGCCGAATTCACCGAATTGCGCTGGATCACCGTGCAGGGCGAGGAGCACATCCACTATCCGATCTGAAGCCGGATCTGAGCGACCAGGCCAATGTAAGCACTGCTCTGATAAAAGGAGAGGCGAGGGGGCTGCTCGATATTGAGGCAAACGCGATGCATGCGTCCCCCTCAGGGTGAAGGCCCCTCTCTCCGTCTCGCTCCCCAGAAGGGCGAAAGGGCCGACGCTTTTATAGTAGAGGGAAACGTCTTTGGGCGATGTGCTTAAAGCGCGTCGCGATCTTCCAGATTCGCTCCCTGCGCTTTAAGCCTTTGTTTTTCCGCATGTCTCCCGAAACCGATTCCCACTTTCGGGAGACATGCTCTAGTGCCCCAGCGTTCCGGTCGAGAGGACATGCTCGACGCCGCGGGTGACGTGGCCGGCCAGCATGTCCAGGGCGCCCGCTTCGTCGCGGGCCAGTGCCAGCGCGAACAGGGCCTGGTGGTCGCCGACCACCCCCGCCCCGCGAAAGCTGGCGGCCAGCATGTGATAGCGCAGGAAACGATCGAAAATGGCGGCGTGCAGATCGAGCAGGGCCTGCGAGCCGCAGGCTGAAATCAGGGCATTGTGGAAGGCGAAATCGTAGCGCACCCAATCGACGGTGTTCTGCGTCTGGCCGGCCAGCAGCAGTTTTTCGATGGCGGCAAGCTTGTGATGCGCCGCCACCACCCGTCCCTCCCATTCGAGGTCGCCGCGCGCCAGCGACAGGCGCAGCGCATGGCTTTCGAGCAGCAGGCGCAGATCGGCGATCTCGCGCAGATCGCTCGCCGTGGCCGGCGCCACGCAAAACCCCTTCTGGCCTTCCGCCACCACCAGCTTTTCGCTGGCCAGACGGTTGAGGATTTCGCGCAATGTGCTGACCCCGGCACCATAGTGCTCCCGCAACGGCTCGAGCTTCAGCTTCTGCCCGGGCTTGAGCACACCAGCGACCAGATCGGCCCGCAACCGCCGATAGGTCGCTTCCCCCAGGGTTTCGTCGCTATTGAGATCGCTATGGGTCATCAAACTATCAGTTGAAAGTCAAAACATCAGAGATATAGTGATCAATAAGGTGAAAAGAAAGCTGCCTGATCGGCATTTCGGTCCATTGACATGAACGAACTGTTTCGTACAAAGTGATCGTCGGCCGGCGCGGAGGAGCGTTCAGGCCAACCGGCCGGGCCGCCCCAACGAGGGCGAAGCCCGGAAATCGTGGTTTTCGCGTTTCCTTGCCAATGGCGCGGCTGCGTCCGGTCCGGAAAACGCCCAAGGGAGGACAAACATGACTTTTTCGCTTTCGCGCCGTGCCCTGATGGTCGGCGGACTGCTGCTGGCGGTGGCCTTTCCCGCCCTCGCCCAGGACAAGCCGGTGCTGCGCTTTTCCGCCGTGTTCTCGGAGCAGGACATCCGCGCCCAGATGATGGACCTGTTGTCGTCGCAGGTGGCCGGCGACTACACCATCGAGCCCTATTTCGGGGGCAATCTGTTCAAGCAGGGCACCGAGCTTGTCGCCTTGCAGCGCGGCAATCTGGAAATGGGCAATATCGCCCCGCAGGATATTTCCAACCAGATCCCGGCCTGGTCGGTGCTGACCTCGGCGTATCTGTTCCGCGACGCCGCGCATCTGCGCACCTTCTTTGACAGCGATGTCGGGGCCGAATTCAAGAAAATGGCCGAAGACCAGCTCGGCATCCATATTCTCGGGCCGACCTATTTCGGCGCCCGCCAGGTGGGGCTGATCGATGATCGCGTCATCAACACGCCGGCCGACATGGCCGGGGTCAAGCTGCGCATGCCCGGCGGCGACGCCTGGCAGTTCCTCGGCGCCGCCATCGGCGCCAATCCCACCCCGATGGCCTATGCCGAGGTTTATACGGGCCTGCAGACCGGCGCCATCGACGGTCAGGACAATCCGCTGCCCAATGTCGAGAACATGAAGTTCTACGAAGTGATGAAGCAGATCGTTCTGACCTCGCACCTCGTCGGTTTCGACCTGCTGGTCATCAACAAGGCCAGCTGGGATACCATGTCGGCGGAGCAGCAGGCGTCGTTCCAGCAGGCGGCCGATGTCGCCATCGATTTCAGCCAGAAGGAGCACCTGGCGCGCGAGACCGAACTGGTCGAGCGCTTCCAGAGCGCCGGCCTCAAGATTCATCAGCCCGATCTCGATGCCTTCCGCGCCTATGCCCAGGAGAAATATCTTGCCTCCGAGCTGGCCAAGGATTGGCCCGCCGGCGTGATCGAGCGCATCAACGCCCTTTAAGGGTCGCGAGAGGGCGGGGCTTCTGCCTCGCCTTCCTTGCCTGCCGCCTTCCCCTCCTGTCCGTTCGGAGAATTCCGATGCCCTCTTCGCTGCGCCGTCTCGGCGGCTGGCTCTATGCGCGCGCCGAAAATCTGCTCGCCGCCATGCTGGCGACCATGTTCGTCGTCTTCATCATCCAGATCGTCTTTCGCTATCTGCTCAACTTCCCCATCGGCTGGACCCATGAAATCAGCGTGGTGATGTGGCTGTGGATGGTGTTGTTCGGCACTGCCTTCGTCGTGCGCGACAGCGAGGAAATCCGCTTCGACATTTTGTATAGCGCCGTTGGCCCGCGCCTGCGTCGCGCCATGGTGCTGGCCAGCAGCCTCACTCTGGTGGTGCTGTTCACCCTCTCGCTGCCGGCGGTGATCGACTACATCTTGTTCATGAAGGTGGAGCGCACCGCCTATCTCAAGATCCGCTTCGACTATCTCTATTCCATCTACGGCATCTTCGCGGTCGCCATGATCGTGCGCCAGCTCTATCTCGCCTATCAGGCGGTGTGGGGCCGGGGCGCCGACGCGTTCGATCCCACCAAGGCGAGTTCGGGCATATGACGACTTCCCTCGCTTTCGGTCTCGCCCTCGGGCTGATCACCGTCCTCGCCTTTCTCGGCCTGCCCATGGGCCTGTCGATGATCTGCGGCTCGGTGCTGTATCTGTTCATGCGCGGGCAGGACCCCGGCATCGTCGCCGAGCAATTCCTCAACGGCATGTATTCCAACTATATCATGCTGGCGGTGCCCCTGTTCATCCTCGCCGCCGAGATCATGAATTCGGGTACCCTGTCCGAGCGCCTGCTCAGATGGTGCGATGCGCTTGTCGGCCGGTTCCGCGGCGGGCTCGCCCAGGTCAACGTGCTGCAATCGATCGTCTTTGCCGGCATGTCCGGCTCGGCGGTGGCTGATGCCGCAGGTTCCGGCAAGATGATGCAATATATGATGACCAAGGACGGCAAATACACGCCCTCCTACGCGGCGGCGCTCACCGCCGTCACCGCCGTCATCGGGCCGATCATTCCGCCCTCCATTCCCATGGTGCTCTATGCCCTGGTGGCCGATACCTCCATTGGCTATCTGTTCCTCGGCGGCGTCGTGCCGGGCCTGTTGATGGCCGGCGTCATGATGGTGCAGATCGCCATCACCGCCAGGGTGAAGAATTTTCCCGTCGAGCCGCCGGTTCCCCTGCGCCAGCTGCCCCGCATGACCTGGGACGCCTTGCCGGTGCTCTTCATGCCCCTGGTGCTGATGTATGGCATCTATGGCGGCATCACCACGCCGACCGAGGCGGCCGCCGTCGCCGCCGCCTATGCGCTGATCGTCTCGATGCTCATTTATCGCGCCGTCAAGCCGCGCGAGCTCTACAATTCCGTGCTGCTCAGCGCCAAGACCACCGCCTCCATCGGCATGCTGATCGCCGGGGCCCTGGTGTTCAACTATGTCGTCACCATCGAGAACATCCCGCGCACCATCAGCGCCATCCTGCTCTCCTGGGATCTCAACCCGGTGCTGTTCCTCATCATCGTCAACCTGATCCTGCTGATCCTGGGCTGCGTGCTCGAGGGCACCACCATTCTGCTCGTCATCGTGCCGGTGCTGATCCCCACCGCCCAGGCGCTGGGCATCGACATGGTGCATTTCGGCGTCGTCGCCGTGGTCAACATCATGCTCGGGCTGATGACCCCGCCCTATGGTCTTCTGCTCTTCATCATGACCCGCATCTCCGGCTCGCCCATGCGCGCCATCATCGGCGATGTCATGCCTTTCCTCTGGAGCATGATCGGCGCGCTGATCCTTTTCACCTTCGTGCCCGAAACCGTGCTGTGGCTGCCGCGCCTCTTTGGCTATGGAGCCGCGCCATGAAGCCGCTCTATGTCCTCAACGGCCCCAATCTCAATCGCCTGGGCCAGCGCGAGCCTCATATCTACGGCACCACCACCCTGGCCGAGGTCGAAGCCCTCTGCCGCGCCACGGCGGGCGCCTGGCCCGTCGTCTTCCGCCAGACCAATAGCGAAGAGACGCTGATCGAGCTGGTGCATGAGGCGATCGACGAGGGCGCCGGCATTCTCATCAACCCCGCCGCCTTCACCTTCACCTCGCTCGCTCTGCTCGACGCGCTCAAGATGTTCGATGGTCCGGTGATCGAGCTGCACATCTCCAATATCCATAAAAGAGAGCCGATCTATCATCGCTCCTATGTCTCGATGCGCGCCGACGCGGTGATGGCAGGCTTCGGCGCCCAGGGTTATGCCATGGGGATCAGCGCCCTTATCGCCCTTGTGGGAAAAAATGCGGGCGGGGTGGAAAAAGCGATTTCGGCGGCAAAGCCGCGGATTTCCTAGTCACCTGGTCGAGATATCCACATGGGCACACCCCCTAAACGACAAGAATGTCATCTTTTCGCTCCAGGGCGTGTTGACAGGAACGGCAACCGCCTCTAGAACCCCGATCACCGCTGCAGAGCGAGCCGCCAAACGGCGAAACGAACTGCAGCAAGGCCTTGAAGGAAAAGAGAAATCTGAACCGACAAAGCCTTCAGAAATCAGATTGGTCTCGAAAGAAACTGAAAAAGATTTTTGAAAAAAGCCATTGACAGTGAGTTTAAAGTTCACTAGATACAGCGCTGCTGGCGACGCGAACGACTTCAGATTGTTCCCACGGATCAGCAGCTTCCGACAGAATGGTCTGATTGACCGGGTCTCCCGGGTGGTTGGATTTGGGTCGGA
>JAHCJW010000155.1 GCA_026126125.1 Devosia sp. | reverse complement strand
CAACCTCACCGCCGAAGACCGTCCGCGCCTCAGCCAGGCCATCTTCAAGGCCAATCAAGGCCAGCTGACGCCGTCGCTGCCGATGGCCGGCAATGCGCATCTGTTCTTCGAGCTGCTCTCGGTCGATCCGGTGCGCGATCAGACGCTCGAGGAAGTCCGCGATGAAATCACCGCCGCCATTGTCGAAGAGCGCACCAACAACGCGCTGATCGCCGAAGGCGAAGCGATCGTCGCCCGGGTCCAGGGCGGCGAACCGCTGGCCGATGTCGCCATTTCGCTCAATCTGTTCCCGCAGATTTCGACCCCGTTCTCCCGCTTCGGCTCGGAAGACGGCAGCATCGACAATGTCGTGGCTCAGGCCGCCTTCAATGGCGGGCCGGATCATGTCGGCTCGGTGGTCAGCAGCACCGGCGAATTCTATATCTTCCAGGTCACCGATACTGCGGCGCCGGCCGAGGACATGGACGCAGCCACCGTAGCGGCCGTCGAAAGCGAGGCCCGCAGCGGCGTCTACGCCGATTTCGTTGCCGCCTTGCGCGACGAAGCGGGCCTGCGCATCAATCAGCAGGCGCTGACCCAGCTCCTTACCCTCAACTACGGTCAGTAAAGACTGGCCGCCCTTTCTCCAACCGGAACCGGACCACGATGGACGACGATTTTTCCAAGCGTTTTGCAGAGCAGTATCAAGCCGGCAAATCGCAGATCGTCTGGCGTCGCATCGTGGCCGATCTCGAAACGCCCATTGGCACCTATCTCAAGCTGGCGCAGGGGCGCACCCATTCGTTCCTGCTCGAAAGCGTGCAGGACGGCACCACGCGCGGCCGCTATTCGATCATCGGGCTCCTGCCCGATCTGATCCTCAAGGTCGAGGCCGGCGTCGCCAGCCTCAACCGCCAGGCCGGGCATGACGCCGAGGCCTTCGAGGCGATGGCGGAAAAGCCGCTCGACGCGCTGCGCGGTCTGGTGGCGGAAAGCCAGATCGAGGTGCCGACGGGCCTGCCGCCGCAATCGGCCGGCATTTATGGCTATCTGGGCTATGAGATGGTCCGCTACATGGAAGTGCTGCCCAACGGTAATCCGGATGATCTGCAGACGCCCGAAGCGGTGTTGATGCGGCCATCGCTGCTGGCCATTTTCGATACGGTGAAGGACGAGCTCTATCTGACCGCGCCGGTCTATGTGCGCGAGGGCGTCTCGGCCCGGCAGGCGCTGGAGGCGGCCGATGCGCGGATCGATGACGCCATTGCCCGGCTGGGCCGGGCCTTGCCCGCCACCCCGGCTTTGCCCGATCTCGAAGCCATTGCCGTCACCAGCAACACGACGCGCGACGAATATTTCGAGATGGTGGCGAAGGCCAAAAACTACATCACCGCCGGCGATATTTTCCAGGTCGTGCTGAGCCAGCGCTTCTCGGCCGATTTCACCCTGCCCCCGACCGCGCTCTACCGGGCGCTGCGGCGCACCAATCCCAGCCCCTATATGTATTTCCTCGATTTCGGCAGCTTCGCCGTCGCCGGATCGAGCCCGGAAATCCTCGTCCGCGTGCAGAATGGCGAGGTGACCATCCGTCCCATCGCCGGCACGCGCAAGCGCGGCGCCACGCCGACCCGCGACAAGGAACTGGCCGACGAACTGCTGAGCGACCCCAAGGAATTGGCCGAGCATCTGATGCTGCTCGATCTGGGGCGCAACGATGTCGGCCGCGTCGCCAAGACCGGCACGGTCAAGGTCACCGACAAGTTCTTCCTCGAATATTATTCCCACGTCATGCACATCGTCTCCAATGTGGTGGGCGTGCTCGATCCGCAATATGACTTTGTCGACGCCCTCTCGGCCGGCTTCCCGGCCGGTACCGTCTCCGGCGCGCCCAAGGTGCGGGCGATGGAGATCATCGACGAGCTGGAGAAATCGCAGCGCGGCATTTACGGCGGCTGCGTCGGCTATTTCGGCGCCGATGGCACGATGGATACCTGCATCGTCTTGCGCACCGGCATCGTCAAGGACGGCAAGCTCCACGTGCAGTCCGGCGCCGGCATCGTCGCCGACAGCCAGCCCGAGCTGGAACAGCTCGAATGCGAGAACAAGGCCCGTGCCCTTTTCAGCGCCGCCGAAGAAGCGCTACGCTATGCCGGCGAAGCGGGAGTGGGGCAATGACAGTACAAATTTCAATGTCGAAAAGCTCTCCCTCCCGCGCCATGGCCCGGTCTATCCAGGCAATCCAGGCAAGGCAGTTCCTTCGTCTCGACCAGCGGGACCAGCCCGAGGGTGAGGATGGAATGAAAGCGATCGTTCGATGGCGGGGCTTCCTCTGAAGCAGAGGTTCCCGTTTCGGCGGGAATGACCCCGTTTTTAGGATTAGGCCCGAAATGACCAAAACCCTCGTCATCGATAATTACGACAGTTTCACCTACAATCTCGTCCACTTCCTGGGCGAGCTGGGCGCCGACATCACCGTTCGCCGCAATGACAAGATCACGCTCGAAGAGATCGCCGCCATGGCGCCCGAGGCCATCGTGCTCTCCCCAGGCCCCTGCACGCCCAACGAGGCCGGCATCTGCCTTGCCGCGATCGAGCGGTTCAAGGCCGACATTCCGATGCTGGGCGTCTGCCTTGGCCATCAGGCCATCGGCCAGGCCATGGGTGGCGACGTCATCCGGGCGCCACACCTCGTGCATGGCAAGACCAGCCGGATCAACCATACCGGCAAGGGCCTGTTTTTCGGCCTCAATGCCGGTTTCGAGGCCACGCGCTACCATTCGCTGATCGTCAAGGCCGAGACCCTGCCCGAAGCGCTCGAAGTCACCGCCTCGACCGAGGATGGGTTGATCATGGGCATGCAGCACAAGAGCCTGCCGGTGCATGGGGTGCAGTTCCACCCAGAAAGCATCGCCAGCGAAAACGGTCACGCCCTGCTGCAGAACTTCCTCAACCTCGCCCGCGAATTCAACACCAGGAAGGCTGCGTGATGGATATCAAGCAAGCCCTGCACAAGATTTCCGAGCGGCGGGATCTGGCCGGCGAGGAAATGCGCGCGGTCATGCGCATCATCATGTCGGGCGAGGCGACGCCCAGCCAGATCGGCGCCTTTCTGATGGGCATGCGCCTCAAGGGTGAAACGGTGGGCGAGATCGCCGCTGCCGTCTCGATCATGCGCGAGAAGATGATTCCCGTCGCCGCACCGGAAGATGCCGTCGATATCGTCGGCACCGGTGGCGATGGCGTAGGCACGCTCAACATCTCGACGGCCGCCTCGATCCTCGTCGCCGCCATGGGCGTTCCCGTCGCCAAGCACGGCAATCGGGCGCTGTCGTCCAAGTCCGGCTCCTCGCAGGCGCTCGAAGCGCTCGGGGTCAAGCTCGATCTGGCTCCCGATGACATCGCCCGCACCATCGCCCAGACCGGCATCGGTTTCATGTTCGCCCCCTCGCATCACCCGGCGATGAAGCATGTCGGCCCCGCCCGGGCCGAATTGGGGGTGCGCACCATGTTCAATCTGTTGGGGCCGCAATCCAACCCGGCCGGCGTGCGCCGCTATGTTCTGGGCGTCTTTGATGAGCAATGGGTCGAGCCGGTGGCGGCGGCGCTCCTGGCCAACCGTGCCATCAAGGCCTGGGTGGTCCATGGCAGCGATGGGCTCGATGAATTGACCGTGACCGGTCCGAGCTTTGTGGCGCAGATTGCCGGCGGCGATCTGCGCAGTTTTGAAGTGACGCCCGAACAGGCCGGACTGCAGCGGCATGAACTGAAAGATATTCTGGGCGGCACGCCGGACGAGAACGCCCAGGCCATTCGCGAGCTGTTCGACGGCGCCACCGGCGCCTATCGCGATATCGTGCTGCTCAATGCCGCGGCAGCGCTCATCGTTGCCGACAAGGCAGATAACCTCAAGGACGGTGCTCAGATGGCGGCGGCAGCCATCGACAGTGGCGCCGCGAAACACACCCTGGCCAAGCTCGTGGCCGTTTCCAACGGACAGATTGCATGACCGATATTCTCAAGCAGATCGAAGCCTATAAGCGCGAAGAAATCGCCGCCGCCAAATCCATGCGCCCCTGGGCCGAAGTGGTGGCGGAAGCCCATGACCAGCCGCCGCCGCGCGGTTTCCTCAAGGCCATCAAGGACAAGCGCGCCAAGGGCGAATACGCCCTCATCGCCGAGGTGAAGAAGGCCAGCCCCTCCAAGGGTCTCATCCGCGCCGACTTCGACCCCGCCCAGATCGCGCGGGACTATGAAGCCGCCGGCGCTGCCTGCCTTTCGGTGCTCACCGACCGCCCGAGCTTCCAGGGTTCGCCGAGCTATCTCGTCGAGGCGCGGGCGGCGACGATGCTGCCGGTGCTGCGCAAGGATTTCCTGTTCGAGACCTATCAGGTGGCCGAGGCCCGCTCCTGGGGCGCCGACTGCATCCTCATCATTCTCGCTGCCGTGGATGATGACGTGGCCCGCTATCTGCTCGACGCCGCTCATGAATGGGGCATGGACGCACTGGTCGAAGTGCACGACCAGCTCGAATTGGATCGGGCGCTGGCGCTCGACGCCAGGTTCATCGGCATCAACAACCGCAATCTGCGCACCTTCGAGACGACGCTCGAAACCTCGATCAATCTGGCGGCCGGCGTGCCGGAAAATGTGCTGCTGGTCAGCGAGAGCGGTATCATGACCCATGAACATGTGCTGATGCTCGACGAAAAGGCCGGCATCGGCACCTTCCTCGTCGGGGAAAGCCTGATGCGGCAGGACGACGTGGTCGCCGCCACCCGTACCCTGCTGCGGGGCACAAGTGTGGAGGCCGGCCTATGAGCGAGCAACGTCTGACCCATCTCGACGCCAAGGGGCAGGCCCATATCGTCGATATCGGCGAGAAGGCCATCACCCGGCGCCGCGCCATCGCCCAGGCGCGCCTCTCGGGCGAGCCGCAGACCATAGCCACCATTCTGGGCGGCGGCCTCAACAAGGGCGATGCGCTCGCCGTCGCCCGCATTGCCGGCATCATGGCGGCGAAGAAGACCGCCGACATGATTCCCCTCTGCCATCCGATCCCGCTGACCAAGGTCAGCGTCGATATCGAAGGCGAGAGCGAAACCGTCATTCTCGTCCGCACCACGGCGGAAACCACCGGCCAGACCGGCGTCGAGATGGAAGCCCTGGTCGCCGCCTCCACCGCCGCACTGGCCCTTTACGACATGGCCAAGGCCATCGACCGTGCCATGGTCATTTCCGATCTCTGCCTTGTCGAAAAATCCGGCGGCAAGTCCGGCGACTATCAGCGTGCGCCATGAGCCTGCTTCCGGTTGAAGACGCCCTCGCCGCCATTCTCGCCCGCGTTCCTGCGGTGAGCCGGCAAACCGTGGCGCTGTCCGATGCGGTCGGTCGCGTGCTCGCCACGCCGGTCGTGGCCACACATCACCAGCCCCCCTTCAACGCCAGCGCCATGGACGGCTATGCCATGCGCGCCGAGGATGTGGCGCCCGATCGCTGGCTGCGCGTCATCGGCATGTCGCAGGCCGGCACCGCGTTTGCCGGCAGCGTCGGACCCGGCGAAGCGGTCCGCATCTTTACCGGCGCGCCGGTCCCGGCCGGTGCCGATACCGTCATCATGCAGGAAGAAGCGGTGCGCGAGGGCGATCGCGTGCGCTTTACCGCCCCGGCCCGGCTCGGCCACAGCATTCGTCCGCGCGGCAATGATTTCGCCGCCGGCGACGTGCTGATCGAAGCGGGCAAGCGACTGGCGCCCATGCAGATCGCCGTCGCCGCCGCCGCCAATTGCGCCCATCTCGAGGTCGCGCGCGGCCCCCGCATCGCCCTTCTGGCCACCGGGGACGAACTGGTTCTTCCCGGCACGGCGCTCGGCCCCGACCAGATCGTTTCCTCCAACAGCTACGGGCTGACCGCGCTTTTCGCCGACTATGCCGAGACCATCACCGACCTTGGCATCGCCACCGATGACCGCGCCCTGCTGCGCGACAAGCTGATCGCCACCTTTGCCGGCGAGCCCGATATTGTCGTCACCACCGGCGGCGCCAGCGTCGGAGAGCACGATCTGGTGCAGGACGTGCTCCAGGAGCTCGGCGTGACGCTCGATTTCTGGCGCATCAATATGCGGCCGGGCAAGCCGCTGATGTTCGGCATGCGCGGCAACACGATGGTGTTCGGCCTGCCGGGCAACCCGGTTTCGGCCATGGTCACCGCCATCGTCTTCATCACTCCGGCCCTGCGGCGCTGGCTCGGCTCTGCCGAACCGCAGCATTGGCGCCTGCCGCTGCTCAGCCCGACGCCGCCCAACACCGCCCGCCGCCATTTCATGCGCGCCGAGCTGGTGCATACTGAAAACGGCCCGGCCCTGTTGCCCATTGCACAGACCGATAGCGGCCACACCTCGTCGCTGGCCAAGGCCGACATGCTGATCGTGCAGCCCGAGAACGATCCCGGGCAGCAGGCCGGCACGCTGGTCGAGGCCCTGCCGATTGCGGCCTTTAGAGGAGAGGTTGGGTAGGGGCCGCCCCCCTACCCCATCGTCCGCCCGACCAGCGACAGCCAGTTCTCCAGCGCGATCTTGCGCACCAACTCGTCGCCGAAGCCCTTGTCGAGCAGCGCCTGCAGCAGTTTTGGCACGCCGGTGACATCCTTGATCGGCGTCGGCATGGTGGCGCCATCGAAATCGCTGCCCAGCGCCACGCCATCTTCGCCCAACGCTTCGAGCAGAGCCTCGACATGGCGCACCATCAGGTCGAGCTCCAGATCCGGCTCCATCTTGCCATCGGGCCGCAAAAAGCCGGTAGCGTAGTTGAGCCCGACCACGCCGCCGCTCTCGCGTATGGCGGCGAGCTGCCAGTCGACCAGATTGCGCGTCGAGGCGCAGATAGCGTGCACATTGGAATGGGTGGCGACCAGCGGTTTGCTCGAGATCGCCGCCACGTCGCGGAAACCGGCGGCGTTGAGATGGCTGAGATCGATCATCACCCCCAGCCGATCGCAGGCCCGCACCAGTTCCTTGCCGGCATCGCTGAGCCCCGGCCCGATATCGGGGTCGGCGCCATGCTTGAACGGCACGCCGGTGCCGAAGGCATTAGCCCGGCTCCAGGTGACGCCGAGCGAGCGGAAGCCGGCTGCATAAAGCACCTCGAGCGCGTTGAGATCGGTGTCGATCGCCTCGGCGCCCTCATGGTGATAGATCGCCGCGAGCTTGCCGGCGGCAATGGCGGCGCGCAGCTCGGCCTCGCTGCGGCACACCAGCAGCGCGCCGGCACGTTCGAGCCGAAACAGGATCGCCGCCATGGCGTTGGTCGAGCGCTGGGCCTCGGCGATGTCGAGCTGGGGCGGCAATTCTCCGCCCGAGGTGGCGGGGCTGGCGGCGACCTTGTCGAGGCTCGACTTGAGCGGTGGCGGGAACATGGCGAAGAAGCCACCCGCCATGCCGGCCTCGCGGGCGCGCGGCAGGTCAATATGCGCCTCCGCCATGCCCCGGGTAAACAGATCGACCTTGTCGGGCCGGGCATCGTCCAGAAGCCGCAGCAGGGTGTCGTTATGGCCGTCGAAAAAAGGAATCGTCATGGAATCGCCTGAAGTTGAGCCGGCATTTCAGACCGTTCGCCGCCCTTGGGCAAGCGGCCCGCTCCCGTGAAAGGTGCCCTTGCCAGAATTGTGGCGAGGAATAGCATGGCTCGGGCGAGGAGGGAGTCTCACATGGTCTCGAAAATCGTCTATTGGGTCGCAACGATCGGCTTTTGCGCCGTCTATGCTTTGAGCGTCTTCACTTATGTCAGCGATCCCGCCGGCGCGGCGGCGGGCTATGACGCGGTCGGTTACCCGACCTACCTGGTGCAGATGATGATCGTGGTCAAGCTGGCCGGGATCGCCGCGGTCCTGGTGCGCCGCCCCGTCTGGCTGGCGCAGCTGGCCTATGCCGGCTTCTTCTATCATCTGATCCTGGCCTTCTCGGCCCATATCGCCTCCGGCGTTCCGGGCTTTGAAGTCGCCATCGTGCTGTTCGTTCTGGTGGTCCTGTCCTGGCTGTCGCAAAATGCGGCGCGCAGCACGCCGGCCGCCTATGTACCCGACTGGTTCGAGCGCTGGCGCTGAACGACCCAGCCCGCAAAGCATGTCCGCCGAAAGTGGCCCCGGTTTCGGGATAAAGACATGCGGCAAAACAAAGGGCTAAAGCGCAGGGAGCGAACCT
>JAHCJW010000154.1 GCA_026126125.1 Devosia sp. | reverse complement strand
AAATGTCTCCGGATTGACCCACCGCGCGGTTCGCTCGATCAACTCCACGACCGCCGGGATATCGTCCCGCAGTGCCTCATTGCCGTCTGGTATGTAGAATCCGTCAGTCACTTTCCGCCGCCATCCTCATGTCATCTGCCCCGGCTGCACGAGGCGGATCACAATTCGGGCGTGAGTCCTGAGCGGCAGAGCTCCTTGAGAGATCATTCCTCTACCATCTCCGCGAAGCGACGCACCACCCCCGCTTCCTGGCGCTGATCCTTGGTCCGGCCGACGGCCTGGCGCCATCAACCCGTAAAGGGTCCGCTACGCGAGCGTGCGGCCTTGAGGCTTCGCCTCCGCGGTGATGGCGGCCCTCGGCCGGACACATCGGGCGCCTGTCGCGCGGGGGATGGTCCCCCGCCTCCAAGACAGGAGCCGGAACCCATGTCCTATGCAGATGCCACCGCCTTCGCCGCCAGCCTTGCCGCTACGCTGATGGTCACGATCGTCGTGTTCCAGGCCGGGGACGGCACCCACGGCGCCATGCCTGCGGGCGAATTCGACGGTGATGAGGACATGGTGAAACTGGAACTCGATCCATGGGCCTGAGGCGCGAAAGCGCCTCGTCCCCTGACGGCCCGGAACGCAACGCGCGTCCCGGGCCTTCTGCCTGCGATGGCCACGCATCGCCGGAAGCGGTGCCAGGATCAAAGCTCAGGCCGGGAGAGGGAGAGTTCGGGCCGTTGGCCGTGACGGGTTGAAAGGTGAAGGAGAGGTCCTCGCCGCCCGTCGCGGAGTAAACCCGATGACCATTTCCCGCCACGACACATTCCGGCCGATCAGCCAGATCCTTGCCGCCAAAGTTCTCCCGGCGCTTTATCGGAGCCAGAGACTGCCGCTGCGCGTCTTCTGTCTCGGAACAACTGCCCATCATGATGGAGATGATGCCGCCGGTATCGATCGGACTGCCGATCTCGGCAAATGCCCGTCTCCCGAAGATGCCATGCACCTTGCTTCCCTGCATGTGGCGCGCGGCGACATCCAGCGTGGCCTCGCAAGGGCGCAACGGTTCCGCCCGCGCATCGCCGTCATTCAGGATCGTGAATACGGTCTGGTCCTGGCCGGTGAAATCCGCGCAAACGCCATCCTCTGGCAGCAGCCTGTCGCGTCGAACGCAGAGGCCCGTCGCATCGTGACCGAAGCCAGTCGACTGCGCGGCATGGCCTTTGCTGCGTCGGGGCGCGGCGATCACGGTTCAGCGCGCGATCTGCGCTTTCGCGCCAGCCTTTGTGAGGCGCGACTGGTCGATCCCTTCTGGCGCGAGACTGCGGCCGAGCTGCTCCAGCTGCCACAAGCCGCCTGATCTTCCACCCGTTTCCACCCATTCGGCCCGGCTCAGTGCCGGGGCCTTGTCATGTCCGGAGGCCATCATGGCTGATTATTACACGCATTTTTCCTGCCTGCTCGATGTGGGCACGCCTGAAAACGCCGCCCGTGCGCTGGAACTTTACACAGCGCTGTCATGCGAGAACGCCGACGAAGACCCGCCCTCGGACGGGTTCGCCTTGTCAATCCAGCCCGAGCATGGCGGCACGCAGCTCTGGATGCGCGATGACGGCAACGGTGATCCCGAGCATGTCATTCGGTTCGTCAAACGCTGCGCCGCCGCGTTTGGCCTGACCGGCATGTGGGGCCTGCAATACGCCAATACCTGCTCGAAACCGCGCATCGACGGGTTCGGCGGCGGGGCGCATGTCCTCGATCTTGCCACCGGCGAGACGGTGGACTGGATCTATACCGACGGCTGGCTTTCCACCGTGCTGGAGGGAGGCGATCCCTATGCCTGAGACCATCGAAACCACCGTCTACCGCCTCGACGAATTGACGGACGCGGCGAAGGACAAGGCCCGCGCCTGGTATCGCGAAGGCGGCTTCGACTATGACTGGTACGATGCCGTCTATGAGGATTTCCAGCGCGTTGCGGAAATCCTCGGCCTCGACCTCAAGACCCGCACCGTCCGGCTGATGGGCGGTGGCACCCGGCAGGAACCCTGCATCTGGTTCCGGGGCTTTTGGTCACAAGGGGATGGCGCCTGCTTCGAGACCTTCTATTCCTACCAAAAACATGCCCCGCGTCTGATCCGGGAATATGCGCCGCAGGACGCCGATCTGCACCGCATTGCCGATGCCTTGCAGGCGGTCCAGCGCCGAAACTTCTACCAGCTTCGTGCCGAGGCCAGCCATCGCGGCCATTATTACCACGAATACTGCATGGCGATCTCGGTCGAGCGCGACAGTCCGACATACCAGGACATGACCGGCGAGGCCGAGGAGACGATCATCGAGGCGCTGCGCGATCTGGCCCGCTGGCTCTACCGCCAGCTTGAGCGCGAATATGATTATCTGTCCTCGGACGAGGCGGTCGATGAAACCATCGCCGCCAATGAATACACCTTCACCGAAGCTGGTCGCCGCTTTGGATGATGACATAAGCGCCCCGCCATCCGGTCGGGGCGCTTTTTTCATGCTGCCGTTTGAGAGTGAGGGGCGGGCCGGAACGGGTTAAGTCCGGGCAGTGGAGAGAGAGCGCTGTTCGGGTTTTTCCGTTCCCGCTCTCCTGAGGTTCCCCACATGAACATGGTTTTCCCCGTGGCCGATCCGGTCGCGCCGCTGGCGGCTGCGCCCGCGATCCTGGCTGCGGCCAATCTTCTGCTCCCGTATCTCGAACGCGGCCAACGCGTTGATGCCGCCACCTTGCGCGGCGCGATGGAAACAGCCTTTGGCGCGTCCGATGCCACCGGCGTCTGGGACTGGAAACTGGCCTATGAGGCGTGCGAGGTCGCCACCGTCCTCTTCCTGCGCAAATACGGAAAGGCGCTTTTCCGTAAAGCCGCAACTCCTGCTGCACGGATCTCCGTGCTGGCGAAGATCGCGGGGCTGTTGCCCACGCAGACCCGGCGTTCCGAGGAAAGCCAGAACTTCCAGCAATTCTCGACGCCGATCCCTCTCGGCCTTGCCGCTCTGACAGCCGCCGCGATCACGGCTGATGACAGGGTGCTGGAACCGTCAGCCGGCACGGGTCTCATGGCAATCCTGGCGCAGACCGCAGGCGGTTCGCTGATCCTCAACGAACTGGCCGAGACCCGCGCCGATCTCCTTGGCCAACTCTTTCCTGCCTTTGCCGTCACCCGGTTCGATGCCGCCCAGATCGACGATCATCTGGCCACGGATGCCGTCCCGTCCGTTGTGCTGATGAACCCGCCATTTTCGGTGATGGCCAATGTTACCGGGCGCGTGGCCGATGCCGCCTATCGGCATGTGGCGTCGGCGCTGGCCCGTCTTGCCCCCGGTGGGCGGCTGATCACGATCACTGGCGCAGGCTTCAGTCCCGAGGCTCCGACATGGCGAGACGCCTTCACCCGCTTGCAGGCCCGTGGCCGCGTGGTGTTCACCGCTGCGGTCGATGGTGCGGTCTATGCCAAGCACGGCACCAGCATCGACACGCGGCTGACCGTCATCGACAAGCTGCCCGCCACCGATCCGTCTGTTTTCCCGGCCTCATCGGGGGTTGCACCCGATATCGCCACGCTGATCGGCTGGATCGAGGAACAGGTGCCGCCGCGCCTGCCAGTATTATTGCCGAAGGTCGTGACTCCCGCTTTGACCGCCGCGCCGAAGACCGTGCGGGGCTATCTCGCCCGTGTCGCAGCTTCCCGGCCTGTCGCAACAGCAGCCAATGATCCAGAGGGCCAGGAGCTCGCCTATGAGGTCATGGACTGGGCGCCGCCGGAAGGCGCACGGTTGTCCGATGCGATCTATGAGGAATATGCGCTGCAATCGCTGCGTATCCCCGGCGCGCAGCCGCATCCGACCAGGCTGGTGCAATCCGCCGCCATGGCCTCGGTCGCGCCGCCCAAACCCTCCTACCGACCCATACTGCCCGCCGACATCTGCCAGCGCCTGTCGGACGCTCAGCTTGAGACAGTGATCTATGCCGGCGATGCCCATGCCGATCATCTTGCCGGTGCCTGGACCGTGGACGAGCATTTCGACACTGTGAGCGCCGCGCCCGACGATGCCGCCGAATCGATCCGCTTCCGCCGGGGCTTCATGCTCGGTGACGGAACCGGCGCTGGCAAAGGCCGCCAGTCGGCGGCCATCATTCTCGACAACTGGCTGGGCGGACGTCGCAAGGCGCTCTGGATCTCTAAATCCGACAAGCTGATCGAGGACGCGCAGCGCGACTGGTCGGCGCTCGGCATGGAACGCCTGCTGGTCACGCCTCTGTCGCGCTTCCCGCAGGGCAAGCCGATCACGCTCAGCGAAGGCATCCTGTTCACCACCTATGCCACGCTACGTTCCGATGACCGGGGCGATAAGGTTTCGCGCGTCAAACAGATCGTCGATTGGTTGGGGTCCGATTTCGACGGGGTCATCATCTTCGACGAGAGCCATTCCATGCAGAATGCCGGTGGCGGAAAAGGAGAACGCGGCGATCTCGCCGCCTCGCAGCAGGGACGTGCAGGCCTGCGGCTCCAGCACGCACTTCCCGATGCCCGCGTGGTCTATGTCTCGGCAACCGGCGCCACCACGGTCCACAATCTCGCCTATGCGCAGCGGCTTGGCCTCTGGGGTGGCGAGGATTTCCCCTTTGCCACCCGTGCCGAGTTCGTTGAGGCGATCGAGGCCGGCGGCGTGGCGGCCATGGAAGTGCTGGCCCGCGACCTGCGATCTCTCGGCCTCTATACTGCCCGGTCGCTCTCTTATGATGGCGTCGAATATGAACTGGTCGAGCATCGGCTCAGCGATGAACAGCGCCGCATCTACGATGCCTATGCCGGGGCTTTCGCCGTCATTCACAACAATCTCGATGCGGCGATGGAGGCCGCCAATATTACCGGCAGCGAGGGGACGCTGAACCGGCAGGCGAAGTCCGCTGCCCGTTCGGCCTTTGAAAGCACCAAGCAGCGGTTCTTCGGCCATCTGCTGACCTCCATGAAAACCCCGACCCTGATCCGGTCCATCGAGGCCGATCTGGAAGCGGGCCACGCCGCCGTCATCCAGATCGTCTCCACAGGCGAAGCGCTGATGGAACGGCGGCTTTCCGAGATCCCGACCGAGGAATGGAACGATATTTCCGTCGATGTCACCCCGAGGGAATATGTCGGCTCGTATTTGCAGCATTCCTTCCCGGTGCAGCTCTACGAGCCGTTCACCGACGGCGAGGGCAACCTCTCGTCCCGGCCGGTATTCCGCGACGGTCAGCCTGTCGAAAGCCGCGAAGCCGTGGCGCGGCGCGACGAGATGCTCGAACATCTTGGTTCGCTTCCACCCGTTCCGGGGGCGCTCGATCAGATCGTGCAGCGTTTCGGCACGGATATGGTGGCTGAGGTCACAGGCCGTTCGCGCCGGATCGTGCGCAAGGGTGAAGGTCCATCGGCACGTCTGGCGGTCGAGAACCGTGCGCCGTCTGTAAATCTGGCGGAAACTTCGGCCTTCATGGATGACCAGAAGCGCATCCTGATCTTTTCCGATGCCGGTGGCACCGGCCGCAGCTATCACGCGGAACTGTCGGCACGGAACCAGCGGCTGCGGGTCCATTATCTGCTCGAACCGGGCTGGAAGGCCGATGCCGCTATTCAGGGGCTGGGCCGTACCAACCGCACCAATCAGGCGCAGCCGCCACTCTTTCGGCCTATCGCCACGGACGTCAAAGCCGAGAAGCGCTTCCTTTCAACGATCGCCCGTCGCCTCGACACGCTGGGCGCGATCACACGCGGTCAGCGCCAGACCGGCGGTCAGGGCCTGTTCCGACCCGAGGATAATCTGGAATCCGCCTATGCCCGCGATGCACTACGCCAGCTCTACTTGGCTGTAGTGCGCGGTAAGGTCGAGGGGTGCTCGCTGGAACGGTTTGAATCCGCCACCGGCCTGAAGCTGATGGATTCAACCGGTATCAAGGACGACCTGCCGCCGATCACCACCTTCCTCAATCGCCTGCTGGCACTGACCATCGAGCTTCAGGGCATTCTGTTTTCGGCCTTCGAGCAGCTTCTGCAAGCCCGGATCGAGGGGGCGATTGCATCGGGCACCTATGACATGGGGCTGGAAACGCTAAAGGCGGAGAGCTTCATCGTCACCGACCGGCAGGTGATCCACATCCATCCGGGCACCGGGGCGGAAACCCGGCTCATGACCCTGACTGAGCGCAAGCGCAATCAGCCGGTCACGCTCGATGCCGCGCTGGCTGAACTGGATGATCCGCGTGCGAAACTGCTCATCAACGAGCGGTCGGGGCGTGCCGCCGTACAGATCCCGACCACCAGCATCATGCTGGACGATGGTGAGATCGAACGACGCGTGCGGTTGATCCGGCCGATGGAGGCGATGAACATCCCGGTGCGGGCGATGGGTGAGACCCACTGGATCGAGACCGACCGTGACGCCTTCACCGTGGGCTGGACGGCGGAACTGGCAGAGGTGCCGGAGTTCACCGACAGCATCCTGCATATGGTGACGGGTCTTCTGCTGCCGATCTGGAAACGCCTGCCGCAGGAATCTTCCCGCGTCTATCGGCTCCAGACCGACGAGGGCGAACGTATCATCGGTCGCCGGGTATCGCCCGCATGGGCTGCGAATGCCTCGACCAGTGGCGTTACCAGCAGCCTGACATCGGATGCCGCCTATGTTGCGCTGATCGAAGGCCGCACAATCCTTGATCTGGCCGAGGGGCTGCAACTGCGCCGCGTCCGCGTCATGGGCGCCAACCGGATCGAACTGACCGGCTTTACTGACGCAATGCGCGAGCGGCTGCGGGCCTACGGCCTCTTCAGCGAGATCATCTCGTGGAAACTGCGCTTCTTCGTGCCCGTCGATGCAACGGGGCCGCAGATCATCGGCAAATTGCTTGACCGCTTTCCGGTTGAACGCATCGGTGAGCGGGAGGCCGCATAATGGCGCGTCTCAACGCTTCCGAACTGGCGCAGCGTCTCGGCCGACAGGCCGAGGCGGTGTGCCGCCGCTATCTGTCGAATGGGCGCAAACAGGGCAATTACTGGCAGGTCGGCGATGTCCGAAACACGGCTGGCCGCTCCATGTTCGTCCGGCTGCACGACAGCGTGAAAGGCACTGCCGGTAAATGGCAGGACTCGGCCACGGGTGAATATGGCGATCTGCTGGACGTGATCCGGGACTCGCTTGGTCTGATCGACTTCGCAGACGTTGCCGAAGAAGCCCGGCGCTTCCTCAGCCTGCCTCATCCTGAACCGCAGCCACCATCCCGTCAGTCCCGAACACCAGCACCATCGGGATCATCCGAGGCCGCACGCCGCCTCTGGCGCATGACACAGCCGCTGATCGGCAGTACCGCAGAAGTGTATTTACGCGGACGCGGCATTACGGATTTACGCCAGACCGCAAATCTGCGTTTCCACCCGAGCTGCTACTGGCGGCCCGAGGACGATGGCCCGACCGAAACATGGCCCGCCATGATCGCCGCCGTCACCGACCTCGATGGCAGGATCACCGGGGCGCACCGCACCTGGCTGGCCCCGGGCGGCTCCGGCAAGGCTCCTGTCGATCCGCCGAGGAAGGCAATGGGTGACCTGCTCGGACATGCGGTTCATTTCGGTGATGCACAGGATGTCATGGCAGCAGGAGAAGGTATCGAAACCATCCTGTCGCTGCGTCAGGCTCTGCCCACCATGCCGATGGTTTCCGCTCTCTCGGCCGGACACCTTGCTGCTATCCTGTTCCCGCCGCAACTGCGCAGGCTCTACATCGTCCGCGACAACGATCCGGCAGGCGACAGTGCGCGCGATAGCCTGGTGGACCGGGCGAACGCGGCCGGGATCGAGGCCATCACGCTCTCGCCCTTCATGGGGGACTTCAACGAAGATCTTGTAACTCACGGACTGGATGCCGTTCGGGCCGAGATCCGGGTGCAAATCGCTCCCGAGGACGTCAGCCGCTTCATGATCACAATACCATAGCCGGTACGGGGCCGTGATCGGGTGTCACCGATCCTGTCATGCGCATAGGGCTGCATCCAGCCATCGGCGGGGGAACCGCGCCTTGGCCTTCCGAGAGGGCGAGTGGCCCACAAACGCTCCGGCCCGGCAATGGCGGCGCCCGACTGATTTCCGTCGGCGGGCAAACCACCCCACGCGACAGGTCGCGTGGGGACCCCGGTCCGCCCGCCTTTACAGCGCGAAACAAATCAGCCGGGCTTTGCCATCAAGGCCCTCGCCAGAGGCTCGCGCTGCCAGACCGGAGCGCCCGTGGGCGTGTCTC
>JAHCJW010000153.1 GCA_026126125.1 Devosia sp. | reverse complement strand
AAGACCGAGACCAAACGGATTGACGGCGAATTGAAAAAGACCGCCTTCACCATCGAGGAAGTCATTAACGTCGCCACCATCCGCGACCGGCTGAGCCGGCGCTTCCAGATCACCGGCCTGGACAGTACTCGCGAAGCCCGTGACCTGGCCTTGCTGCTGCGGGCCGGCGCGCTGGTCAGCCCCATCGAAATCATCGAGGAGCGTACGGTCGGTCCCAGTGCCGGTAAGGAAAATATTGCCCAAGGCTTTCAGGCTGCCGCCATCGCGTTGCTGGTGATCGCCGCGTTCATGACGTGGCGCTATAAGAGTTTCGGCTTGATCGCCACTGCCGCCCTGGCCGCTAACGTGGTGCTGCTCATCGCGGTGCTGTCCATGCTGCAAGCCACGCTCACTCTGCCCGGCATCGCCGGCATCGTGTTGACCATCGGCATGGCCGTGGACGCCAACGTGCTGATCTATGAGCGCATGCGCGAAGAACAGAGCGCCGGCAAATCGCCGGTGCAGGCCATTCAGGCCGGCTTCGAGCGCGCCTGGGGTACGATCATCGACTCGCACCTGACCCAGCTGGTGGCAGCAGTGGTGCTGTATTTCATGGGCTCGGGCCCGGTGCAGGGCTTTGCGGTGACGCTGGCCCTCGGCATCCTGACCTCTTTGTTCACCTCCTACACGGTCACCTCGTTCCAGGTGGGCCAGTGGTTCCGGATGGTTCGGCCCAAGACGCTGAAGATCCAGCATTTCCGCTTCATCCCGGACGGCACCAAGATTCCGTTCATGAAGATTTCGCGCACGGTGATCATCCTCTCGATCATCATGACCGGCATCTCCATCGGCGCGGCCTTCTTCAAGGGTTTCAACCTGGGCATCGACTTTGTCGGCGGCACCGCGATCGAAGTGCAGCATGTGGGTGGCCCGGCCGATGTGGCCCAAGTTCGCGAACTGCTGAGCGGTCTCGATGTGGGTGAAATCCAGATCCAGGGTTTTGGCACGCCGGAAGACGTTCTGGTGCGCGTGCAGGCGCAGGAGGGGGGGCGCGAGGCCGATCAGGTCGCTGTCAAGCTGGTCACCGACGCGCTGGCGGCCGATAATTACGAAGTGCGACGCACCGAGGCGGTCAGCGGCACCGTGTCCGGAGAGCTGGCCTGGAAGGGTACGCTCGCCGTGATCATCGCTCTGGCGGCCATCCTGATCTATATCTGGGTGCGCTTCGAGTGGCAGTTCGCCATGGCCGCCGTGACCACGACCAGCCACGATCTGATCATGACGATCGGCCTGTTCTCGCTGGTGGGGCTGGAGTTCAATCTCTCCTCCATCGCGGCGGTGCTAACGCTTGTCGGTATTTCGCTCAACGAAACCGTGGTGATTTCCGACCGTATCCGCGAAAATCTGGTCAAATATCGCAAGATGCCGCTACCGGAATTGATCGACCTGTCGATCAACCAGACCATCGTGCGAACCTCGCTGACGCAGTTCACGCTGCTGCTGGCGCTGGTGCCGCTGGTGCTGTTCGGCGGCGAATCGCTGCGCAGCTTCACCATCGCCATGACCTTCGGCTCGCTCGTCGGCATGTATTCGTCGGTGATCGTCAACGGTCCGATCCTGATCAATTTCGGGCTCAAGCAGAAGACCGATGCCGATCTGGCGGCCAAGAAGGACAAGTCGGCGGATGGCGCTTCCGTCTGATCCCACCGGCGCGGTCGCGCATTTTCCGCGACAGGTCGGTATCGACGCCTATGGCAATGGCGGCTTCCGCTTTGCCGAAATGTCGCATCGCGGCTCCTTGCTCTGCCTGCCCACCGGCATGTGGAACTGGGCCGCGACGACGGCGGGCGAGGTGACGCTGGCAAGCCTGATGCCGGTGCTCGAGGCAGCGGAAAGCATCGACGTGCTGCTGATCGGCCTGGGAGCGGACATTTCCGCCATCGATCCGACGATCCGCGAGGCGTTTCGCGCCCGCAAGGTGATCATCGAAGCGGTCAATACCGGCAGCGCGGTGCGCACCTATAATGTGCTCCTGGCCGAGGAGCGCGCCATCGCGGCCGCGTTCATCGCCGTCGAAAAGGCGCGCTGATGGACAGTTTCGCCCATGCGGCGCAAGCCCTGCGCGCTTCGGACCGCGACCGCTATCTGGCGACGCTGGTGCTGCCGGCCACGGCCCGCGACGGCGTGACGGCGCTGCTCGCCTTCAACGCCGATGTTGCGGCGATCCGCGAGCGGGTGTCCGGGCCGGCGCCGGGGGAAATCCGGCTGCAATGGTGGAGCGATGCCCTGAGCGGGGATGGTCATGGCGCCGTCGAGCAGAACCCGCTCGCCGATGCCCTGCTCAAGACGCTCAAGCGCTATGGCTTGCCGTCGGGAACGCTGTTGCGGCTGATCGGCGCGCGGCGGTTCGACCTTTACGACGATCCGATGCCCGATCTTGAAAGTTTTGAGGGCTATGCCGGGGAGACGGCCTCGACGCTGCTGCAGCTCGCGGCGATGATCCTCAATGAGGGCGCGCCGGTCGAGACGGGCGATGCGGCCGGACATCTGGGCGTGGCGCAGGCCATGACCGGGCATTTGCGCGCCTTCGGGCTCTTTGCCTCGCAGGGGCGGATCATGCTGCCCTGGTCGATCCTCGAAGCCAATGGGGTGCGCGAGCGAGAGGTGTTTTCCGGCACCGACAGCGAAGGCCTGCGCGAGGCGCTGGCGCAGATTGCCGAGCTGGCGCAGGGACATCTCGACACGGCGCGGACCGCCATTGCCGAACTGCCGCTCTCGCTGCGGCCCGCCTTTGCCATTCTGCCGGTGATCGAGGCGCAATTGCGCCGCTGGCGCGCATCCGGCGCTTCGCCCTTCGCCGTACCGGTCGACGAGGCGGATTGGCGCAAGATCGCCCGCGTCGCCTGGTGGGCGCTGCGGGCGAAATAGGGTTTCCTACGCTGCCCCGGGTTCGGCCAGCGCCACGAAATCGCCGGTGAGGCGGCCGCTGACATTGCCCTCGAACACCAGCTCCGCCGTGACGCTGAGCCGCGCGCGGCCCTTGCGGTTGAGCGTGGTGAAAAAGCTCTCGAGATCGGCATTGTCCAGCGTCGCCACGGCGGAGAAGGCACCGGCGATCGGCGTCAGATAATCGGCGGTCGAGCGCTGGATGACGAGGCGGTTGGGCAGCCCTTCCGCCTCGAGCCGCAGATGCAGCACCGACCAGGCGGCAAGCAGGGCCAGCGTGGCGGCGCTGCCGCCAAAGGCCGTGCCGTGGACATTGATATTGGGCGCCAGCGGCGCGCCCAGCTCGACGCGGGCGGGGCTGGCCTCGATTGCCGACACGCCCATGGCCTGCGAGAGCGGGATATGGGCGTGCAGATAGTGGGTCAGCGCCGCTGCGGTCATTGCCAGGCCTTGAGGTCTTCGAGCGCGCGGCTGGTGATGGCGCGGCGCTTGGCGACGGTCTTTTCCGGGCCGCGCCAGCGCTTGACGCCTTCGGGCTTGCTGATCTCGACCTCGGGAAAGAGGCCGAAATTGATGTTCATCGGCTGGAACGAGCGGGCGCCGCTATAGCTTTCCGCCTCGATATGTCCGCCGGTGACGTGGCCGATCAGCGCGCCCAGCGCCGTGGTCGGCGGGGGCAGGGGCAGGGTTTCGCCGCGGGCTTCGGCGGCGGTCATGCGGCCGGTGATCAGCCCCACAGCGGCGCTTTCGACATAGCCCTCGACGCCGGTCACCTGGCCGGCAAAACGGATGCGCGGATCGTTCAGAAGCCGCATGTCCGGCCCCAGCACCTTGGGCGAGTTGATGAAGGTGTTGCGATGCAGGCCGCCGAGGCGGGCGAATTGCGCATTGGCGAGGCCGGGGATCATGCGGAAGATCTCGGCCTGGATGCCGTAGCGCATCTTGGTCTGGAAGCCGACCATGTTCCACAGCGTGCCCAGGGCATTGTCCTGCCGAAGCTGGACGATGGCATAGGGCTTTACCGTTGGGTTGCGCGGATTGGTGAGACCGACCGGCTTCATCGGGCCGTGGCGCAAGGTTTCCGGACCGCGCTCGGCCATCACTTCGATGGGCAGGCAGCCGTCGAAATAGGGCACCTTCTCCCAGTCCTTGAACTCGTGCAGCGGCGCGGTTTTGAGCGCTTCGACAAAGGCGTAATACTGATCGCGATCCATCGGCAGGTTGAGATAGTCGGCGCCGGTGCCGCCGGGGCCGGCCTTGTCGTAGCGCGACTGCTTCCAGGCGATGTCGTGATCGATGCTGTCATAGTGGATGATCGGCGCGATGGCGTCGAAGAAGGCCAGCGAATCCTCGCCTGTCCGGGCAAGAATGGCATCGGCCAGCGCGGGCGAGGTCAGCGGCCCGGTGGCGATGATGACATGGCGCCAGTCTTCTGGCGGCCAGCCGGCGATCTCCTCGCGGACGATCGTGATGTTTGGATGATTTTCAATCGCTTGCGTGACAGCGCCCGAAAAACCGTGGCGGTCGACGGCCAGCGCGCCGCCGGCCGGGAGCTTGTGGGCGTCGGCCGAGCGCATGATCAGCGAATTGCAGCGGCGCAGCTCTTCATGGAGCAGGCCGACGGCGTTCTGCTCATGATCGTCCGAGCGGAAACTGTTGGAACAGACCAGCTCGGCAAAGCTGTCGGTTTCGTGCGCATCGGTGCCTTTGACGCCGCGCATCTCGTGCAGGATGACCTTGGCGCCGGTCTCGGCGGCCTGCCAGGCGGCTTCGGAGCCGGCGAGGCCCCCGCCGATGATGTGAATGGGTTCGTTTGACATGGCTGGCAGATACCAAGCGGTATCGCGGCGCGCAACTGAAAGCCCGATCCACGCAGGATTACGTCACTCCCTGCGGGCGAAGATGGGGTTTGGCGGGTGGAGGCTGATAAAAGAAAACACCCGCGTCTCAGTGAGAGGCGGGTGTTCGGTTTGAAGTCTTCGTGCCGACGATATTAGAGGGTGTTGGCATGATCGCGGGCGATGCGATTGATATCGGTGCGGGCAATGCCCAGATCGTTGAGCTGACGATTGTCGAGCGCGGTGAGTTCACGAACCGTCTGCTGGTAGGCGGCCCACTTCTTGAAAGTCTTGCGGATGTCCATTGGAAGTCTCCTTTCGTTTACAGTTGTGAATATAGGGAGGGGACCGGCGGATGAGCAGATGGAAATTGTTCAGACAAGCCATGCGTTTCGCGCAGGGCGTTAATCGTATCCATTCAGCTTGCGTTAACCTGCCGGGCAAAGCCGTGGCCGCCGGACGGCGATCCGGCGGCCACCGAGCAAGTGGAAGGAAGGCGGAGAGTCAGCGGTCGAACAGCGACCGGGTCATTTTCGAGAAATCCGGGCCGGAAATCCCCAGCATATCGGCCTCTCGCGTCGTCGGAACATCCATTTCCCGCAACGCCTGCTTGATATCGACGAGGCGCCTAACGCGCCAGACAGCACGCACAAACATGGGTCCATTCCCCTGTGGCTGGTGACAAGCCCAGCCACCATGAAGCGATTTGTCCTGGCGCTCCATGGACCAGAGAGCATCCGGCGCATGCGTTCGGCGCATGAAAAATTCATCCAATTGACGCATTTGCGCTGGCCGGTGCGTCCAGCCATGCTCTGCCCCCGATCGGGGGGAAGTCACTTTGGCATTCTGGCCATTGGCCAGAGCCCGGCCCAAGCCACCGTAAACACTGCTCCCGCAGGGGGGAGGGGGCGTTCGGCAAGCGCACCAGCATTGCGACACGCTCGATCGACCCCTTCCCGTTGAGCGGGAGGCCGGGGCGGGGCTTTCCTCGGCGCTTACTCCGCCGCCCTGGTGGCGAAGTGGGGGCGGCGGGCCATGACTTCCTTGAGGAAGGAGCCGGTGTGGGAGCGGGGATTGGCCGCTACCTCTTCGGGGGTGCCGATCGCGACGATTTCGCCGCCGCCATCGCCGCCTTCCGGGCCGAGATCGATGATCCAGTCGGCGGTCTTGATCACTTCGAGATTGTGCTCGATGACCACCACCGTATTGCCGCCTTCGACCAGCTCGTGCAGCACTTCGAGCAGCTTGGCCACGTCGTGGAAATGCAGACCCGTGGTCGGCTCGTCCAGCATATAGAGCGTGCGGCCGGTGGCGCGCTTGGACAGTTCCTTGGATAGCTTGACGCGCTGGGCCTCGCCGCCGGAGAGGGTGGTGGCCGGCTGGCCAACCTTGACATAGCCGAGGCCGACGCGCTGGAGCGTGGCGAATTTGTCGCGGATGGTGGGGACGGCCGAGAAGAACTCGACGCCCTCGTCGATGGTCATGTCGAGGACATCGGAGATCGATTTGCCCTTGAACTGCACTTCGAGCGTCTCGCGATTATAGCGCTTGCCCTTGCAGACGTCGCAGGTGACGTAGACGTCGGGCAGGAAGTGCATCTCGATCTTGAGGACGCCATCGCCCTCGCATTTTTCGCAGCGGCCGCCCTTGACGTTGAAGGAGAAACGGCCCGGCCCGTAACCACGGGTTTTCGCTTCGGGCAGGCTGGCGAACCATTCGCGCAGCGGCGTGAAGGCACCGGTATAGGTGGCCGGGTTGGAGCGCGGCGTGCGGCCGATGGGCGACTGGTCGATGTCGATGACCTTGTCGAGAAATTCAAGGCCAGTCAGGGATTCATGCGGGGCTGGAACGACGCGGGCGCCGTTGAGGCGGCGGGCGATGGCCTGATAGAGGGTGTCGATCATCAGGGTCGACTTGCCGCCACCCGAAACGCCGGTGATGGCGACGAACAGGCCCAGCGGCACATCGACCGAGACATTTTTCAGATTGTTGCCGGTGGCGCCCTTGATGGAGAGGGCCTTGCCCGTCTTGCCGGTGCGGCGCTCGGGCGGCAGGGGAATGCCCATGCGGCCGGAGAGATATTTGCCGGTCAGCGAGTCGGGGTGGTCGAGAATGTCCTGCGGCGTACCTTCGGCGACGATGCGGCCGCCATTGACGCCGGCGCCGGGGCCGATATCGAGCACATAATCGGCGGTGAGAATGGCGTCTTCATCATGCTCGACGACGATGACGGTATTGCCCAGATCGCGCAGGCGCTGCAGCGTTTCGAGCAGGCGCGCATTGTCACGCTGGTGCAGGCCGATCGAGGGCTCGTCGAGCACGTAGAGCACCCCGGTGAGGCCCGAGCCGATCTGGCTGGCGAGGCGAATGCGCTGGCTTTCGCCGCCCGACAGCGTGCCCGAATTGCGCGACATCGAGAGATATTCGAGGCCGACATCGTTGAGGAATTTCAGCCGGTCGCGAATTTCCTTGAGGATGCGCTCGCCGATCTGGCTCTGGGTGGGGGAGAGCTTGGCCGAGAGCTCGACAAACCATTTATTGGCGAGCTTGATCGACATTTCCGAAACCTGGCCGATATGCAGGCCATCGATCTTGACCGCCAGCGTCTCGGGCTTGAGGCGATAGCCGGCGCAGGCCACGCAGGGCTTGGCCGACATGTATTTCTCGATCTCCTCGCGCATGCCGGCGCTCTCGGTCTCCTTGTAGCGGCGCTCGAGATTGCCGATGACGCCTTCGAAGACCTTTGAGGTCTTGTATTGGCGCAGGCCATCGTCATAGACGAAATCGATCTTGGTCTTGTCGGTGCCATAGAGCACGGCGTGCTGCACGTCGAAGGGCAGCTCGTTCCAGGCGGTGCCGATCGAGGCGCCGTAATGCTTCACCACCGCCGAAAGGGTCTGCTGGTAATAGGGTGCGCTGGTTTTCGACCAGGGCAGAATGGCGCCGTCGCGCAGCGACAATGTGGGATCGGGCACGACCTGGTCGGGGTCGATCTTCTGCTCGGTGCCCAGGCCATCGCAGACCGGGCAGGCGCCGAAGGGATTGTTGAACGAGAACAGGCGCGGCTCGATTTCGGCGATGGTGAAGCCGGAGACCGGACAAGCGAATTTTTCCGAAAAGGTGATCTGGCGCGGGGTGCCGTCTTCGGTCTTTTCGTCGGCCAGTTCGACCAGGGCAATGCCCTCGGCCAGTTTCAGTGCCGTCTCGAAACTTTCGGCCAGGCGACCGGAAATGTCGGGCGAGACGACGAGCCGGTCGACCACCACTTCGATGTCATGCTTGTATTTCTTGTCGAGAGCCGGGGCGTCCTCGATCTCATGGTATTCGCCGTCGATCTTGACGCGCTGAAAACCCTTGCGCATCAGATCGGCCAATTCCTTCTTGAACTCGCCCTTGCGGCCGCGCGCGATGGGGGCCAGCAGATAAAGGCGGGTGCCTTCGGGCAGTTCCAGCGTGCGGTCGACCATCTGGCTGACGGTCTGGCTTTCGATGGGCAGGCCCGTGGCGGGCGAATAGGGAATGCCGACGCGTGCATAA
>JAHCJW010000152.1 GCA_026126125.1 Devosia sp. | reverse complement strand
ATCGCCCGCTCGGCCTCGACAATGCCGGCCTCATCGAGCCGCGCCCGCACCATGCCATCGGGGCAGGGCGTGCCATGCACCTGCCAAGCCTGGGCGACATGATCATGCACGGGCCGCACAGGATTGCAGGCCTGGTAGGGATCCTGCGCCACATAGCCGATCCGCAGGCCGCGCAACTGGCGCAACGCCTCCTCCGAAAGTGAGGCGACCGCCTGCCCCTCGAAGGTCAGCCCACCCGTTATCCGCGCCGTGGCCGGCAGCAGCCCGAGCAGCGCGCGCGCCATCGTCGTCTTGCCCGAGCCGGAAGGGCCGACAAGCGCAAAGCATTGACCGGGCCATATGGCAAAATTCGCCTCGGACACCACGGGAGGCGCGGCGCCATAGGCAATGGTGACCCCTGTGGCTTCAACGATTGGCCCCGTCATGTGCGTCCCTTCGCTTCGAGCACATCGCGCAGGCCGTTGCCGATGAGATTGGCCGAGAGCACGGCGATGAAGATCGAGCCCGCTGGCACCAGCAACAGCCAGGGCGCGATGGGAAAATAGAACCGCGACTCGGCCAGCATGGCGCCCCACTCGGCGTAAGGCGGCTGCACCCCGAGCCCCAGAAAGGAGAAGCCGGAAATGGCCGAGATCATGCCGCCGATACCCAAAGTGGCGACGACGGCGAGTTGCAGCGCCACCCCCGGCAGGATGTGACCCAACAGAATACGTCCCCACCCGATGCCGGCCATGCGGGCGGCGATGACGTCGGGCCGGGTTCGCGCCGACAGGGTGAGCGAACGCGCCAGACGGGCATAATAGGCCCAGTCGGCCACGACCAGCGCCAGAAGCAGATTGAAAAATCCCGGCCCCAATATGCCAAGAATGGCAAAGGCAAGCACGAGCCCCGGCAGGGTCATCATCACGTCGACAAGACGCATCAGCACCGTATCCACCACGCCCCCGGCCATGCCGGCGACCGCCCCGACGACGAGACCAATGGCAAAAATCGTTGCCAGGACGAACACGGCGGCGCCGATGGAGCGATGCGCGCCATCGAGGATACGGGCAAGAACGTCGCGGCCGGTGGCGTCGGTGCCGAGCCAGTGCGCCGGTTCGGGGGCGCGCAGCGCTGCGGCATAATCGGGCCAGTTCGGTTCGTAAGGCGCGATGAAGGGGCCGATGGCCGCAAGGCCAAGCAGGGCGAGGCCCAGCACCAGCCCGATGCAGAACCCGCGATGCCGCAACAGTCGGGGCCAGAGACGGCGCCAATGCACCGTGTCGTGGGTGGGAGGCGCCGGGCGGGCGACGCTGGCGAAACGATCCAGCATATTCATGAGCTCTTCCTCAGGCGTGGGTAGAGCATCATCGCCACCAGATCGACGGCCAGGCTTGCCGCCACATAGCTCAGCCCGCTGAGCAGAACGAAGCCTTGAATGACGGGATAGTCGCGGGCCGAAAGCGCCTGAAGCACGTAGCGGCCCAGACCTGGCCAGGTGAAGATTTCCTCGATGATGGGCGCGCCCCCGATCAATGCGCCAATGCTGACACCGATGGCGGTAAGAAACGGCAGGATGCCATTGGGAAGGGCATGGTGCCAAATCACATGCCAGCGGGAGGCGCCGCGTGCCCGAGCCACGAGAGCATGGTTGGCATTGCCCGCTTCGATGAGGCTGGCGCGCAGCAATTGCGTCCAGCCGGCGGCCCGGTCGACCGCGACGGTCAGCGCCGGCAACAGCACGAGCGCCAGGCTACCCTGCGGCAAAACCCTGCCGATGCCTGCGCCCACGATCACATATTGCAGCACCAGCAGCGCGAAGACGAAAGTGGGAATGGCCGCGCCGATCTGGGTGTAGAGCAGGATCAGCCGGTCCGGCCAGCGGTCGCGCCAGGCAACGGCGACGAGGGCAAGCACGAGCGAGAGCAAGATCGAGGCGGCAAGCGCGGTGCCGAGCAGCATCATCGTCGCCGGCAGGCGTTCCGAGATTTCCTCCAGAACGGGCCGTCCGGTGCGATAGGAGATCGACAGATCGCCGCGGACGGCCCGTGCCAGCCAGTTGGCATATTGCAGGGGCAGGGGCTGGTCGAGCGCCAGCTCCGCCCGCAGATTGGCGATCTGCAGGTCGTTGGGTTCGAGAATGTGCCGCGCCTCCATCAGGCGCAGCACGGGATCGCCCGGAGCGAGCGGCAGCAGCGCCCAGACAAGCGTGCTGGCCACCAATGCGGTCAGCACCGCCTGACCCAACCGCCTCAGGACTGCCGCCGCAAGCTCGCGTGTCATTGGGCCGGGCTCGGCCCGGTTTCATAGGAGACGTGATAGAGCGCGAAGCCGGGCTGATAGCCGGCATAGGCATCGTTCACGACCACACGGCCCTGATGGATGTTGAGGGCGAAGACATAAGGGTCCTCCTCGACGAGAATGGTCTGAATGCGCTGCAGGATGGCGTCGCGGCGCGCCGTGTCCACGGCCACCTTGAGCTCGCCGATCAACGCCTGCACTTCTTCGTTGGCATAGCCAGCGAAGTTGCGGCCGCCGCCGGTCGCCAGATAGCGGTTGAGGAAAGGCGAGGCGACGCCCCAGCTGACGGTGCCCTCGCTGGAAAGACCCAGATCCCAGTCGACCTCATTGCCGAGCAGGGCGGCATAAACATCATCCACCGAGGTGATTTTCACCTCGATACCCAGCTTGCGCAATTGCGCCTGGATCGCGCCGCTCATCGGCACGAGATCGGGCTGTTGCGGATAGATGACAAGGTTGAGGCTGAGCGCCTCGCCATCCTTGCGCCGCACATCGCCGTCGAGCCCCCAGCCGGCCGCGTCGAGCAGCGCGGCGGCTTCCTCGAGATCGGTTTCGTAGTTCTCCAGCGCCCAGGGGAAGCTCTTGTTGTAAAGACCCGTCGCCTGTTCGAGAACGCCGCCGAACACCACATTGGCGATTTCGTCGTAATCGATGGCCTTGAGCAGTGCCTGGCGCACCTGCACATCGTCAAAGGGCGCGGCCTTGATGTTCATGAAGCCCAGGAAGCCGCCGGTCGAGGGCGTTCCATAGTTGAAGTGCAGTCCAGGCGTCGCTTCGACCACCGGACGAGCGGCGATCGGGGGATAGAGCGCGATGTCGGCCTCGTCATTCTGCACGGCGAGAATACGGGCATTCGGATCGCTGACAAAATTGACGGTGACGCCGGGCAGCGCCGGTTCGCCGCGCCAATAGTGATCGAAGCGCTCGGTTACGAGGCGGTCCGGCGTCAGCGCGGTGACCTGATAGGGGCCGGTATAGATGCCGGCGCCGACAAGCTGGCGCCAATCCTCGCCGACCGCTTCCACGGCGGCGGTGTCGTAGATCAGAAAAACGCCCTCATTGGAAAGCACGCCCGGAAGCTCGGGCCATGGCGCAGTAGTGGAGATGGTGATTTCGAAATCGCCGGTCTTTTCAAAACGCGTCCCCTCCGGAACGCTGCCCCGGGCGCCGTCGGAATGGGCAATCTGGCGCTCGATGGCCGCCAGCACCGCATCGGCGTCGAGGCTGCGCCCATTCTGGAAGGCGACATCGTTGCGCACCGTTGCGATCCAGGTGAGGTCATCCTGCGCAACCAGGCTTTGCAGCAGCCAGGGCTGGTTGGTGCCATCGGGCTGGAACTTCATCAGCAGCTCGGCAACGCCGAATTCCTGCATCCAGAACCCGTCTTCGGCGGGGTTCATCGATTCGATGTCGAACGAGGTCACGATGCGCAGGGCCTTGGCGGCGTCCTCGGCCAGCGGAGCAGTTGTGGAGAGGGCCGCCACCAGCAGGGCGGTCAGGATCGACTTGTTCATGGCTTGTCCTTGAGAGGTGTGGAGGGGGAGTGCGCGGCCTTGGCCGTGTGAATGAGAAGATCGGGAAGGGTGCGCCCGGCGACGAGCACGTCGCCCACGAAGCGCTGAACGGCTTCGGTATCGGGCAGCCGATACCATTCACCGCGTGGATAGAGCGCCACCATCGGGCCCTGATTGCAGGGAAACAGGCACCCGGTCCGGGCGGTGAGGCACTGGTTGGAAATGCCCTGCCGGTTGGTTTCCTGCTTGAGCACATGCAGCAGCGACGCGGCGTCGCGATAGTGGCAGCGCGGCCCGGTGCAGACCAGAAGATGATGGGTGAAGTCGGGCGGGTTCTGCCAGCCCGGCTTGCCGAGCGAAGGTTTTACGCCCTCGGTCGGTCTGGCCTCGCCGGCATGGGCGAGGGTCCACTCGACCGCTTCGGCGAGATGGTCGGGATCGGTGCCCGGTTCGCGGCCGACGCGGATATCGACAGCGTCATCGCCCCGAGCCCGGCGCCAACTGGCGATGGCTCCCGGCAGCCAGGCGAGCAGGCTTTCCGTGAACGGAATGCCCAAAGGCTGCACCAGCAGGCGGGAATGGCCAGCGTCACAAAGCGCATCCAGCGCGTCGGGCAGGCTGGTCTCCGTTCCCTCGAGGCGGATCAGCATCGAGGGCACGGAACTGGCGGAAGCGGTGTCGCGCTGGAGCTGCTCCAGGCGACGTTGGCTCAGATTGGGCGCGCTGACGACGAAAACAATGGCATCAGGATACAATGGTGCTTCGATCCTCTTTCGAGGATGCAAAGACGATTAGTCGCGCCAAGCGATAAGGCGGTTTCATTCTCTGCCCCCTGTCGGAACACCTCGTCCGACTTCATGGTATTTGCCTGGGCAGGTCTCCTGGCTCGCGGCTTCAAACGCTTTCCGCTGCCTTCCCAAATCCTTATGGATTCAGTGGCATGAGAGCGGAAAGCTCGCCGCTTACAGTTGCGAGGGCAGCCACGGTTTTGGCCCCTGATGGGTAGTCCGCACCGTGTTCCCTTTTAATCCGCGCGTCTTAGCGGAACCTAAGCCAGACAGTGCTGCCATGATTGCAGCAGGCGGGGCAAGGGTTTTTCCTTGTGCTCCGATATAAGATGTCGAAAGAGGCGAGAATGGACCGCCATGACCGGCCAGCCCCGCCTGAGGGTATTATGGCACTTTTTACGCCGGCAGGGCTTCTGCCGGCGTCTTGTCCACGCTCTTGGGCGGAAAGGCCAGAGCCAGCGCCGCCGCGGCCAGGCCAATGACGGCGGAGCTGACATAGAGCCAGTGATAATCGCCGAAACTGTCGAAGATCCAGCCGCCGCCCACCGGGCCAAAAGCCATGCCGATGCTGGAGGTCATGGTAATGCCGCCAAGCACCGTGCCCATGACACGGGGGCCGAAATAATCGCGGGCCAGAACCGCATAGAGCGGCATAACCCCGCCATAGGCCAGGCCGAGCACCATGGCCAGCATGTAGAACTGACTCAGTTCGCTGACATAGATATAGGTGTAGATGCCGGCCGCCTGCAGCACGAGGCCGCCGACGATCACGCGCTTGACCCCGATCCGGTCGGCCAGGAGGCCGAAGATCAGCCGGCCGAAAAGCCCGGCCACCCCCTCGACGCTATAAATGCTGGCGGCGGCAATCGCGGAGGCGCCGCACAGCATGGCATAGCTGACGGTGTGAAAGATCGGGCCCGAATGGGCGGCGCAGCAGAAGAAGAACACCCCGGCGAGGACGAAGAATTGCGGCGTGCGGAACACTGCGCCCATGCGGCCGGGTTGGCTGGGCGCCGGGGCCACGTCGCTGCCCGGCGTCGGCGCGGCCATGATCGCTTCGGGGGCGCGGCGGATCAGGAAGCCAAGGGGTATGATCAGCACCGTGGCGACGATGGCCGTCATCATCATGGCGTCGCGCCAGCCATAGGTCTGGATGAGCACGGTCGCCAGCGGCGTGATGATCATCGGCGCGACACCACCTCCCAACGAAACGAGAGATACGGCGAGGCTGCGATTTTTGTCGAACCAGGCGACGGTCGTGGCCATCAGGGGAGCGAAAAAGGCGCCGCCCGAAGCACCGACAAGACCGCCATAGGCGAGCTGGAAGACCAGAAGCTCACTGGTCCGACTGGCGATGAACAGGCCAAGACCGAGCATCAGCGCCGCGATGAGCACCACCGGACGGGCGCCGATCCTGTCGGTCAGCGTGCCCCAGACAAAGCCGGCGACGCCCATGACGATGAAGCCGACGGTCATGGCTCCGGAGATGCCGGCGCGGGTCCAGCCGGTTTGGTCCGCCATGGGCTGGAGATAGACGGGCAGGGCGAACATCGCCCCCATCGCTACGCAGGTGATGACCGCACCGGCGGCGACGATCACCCATCCATAATGTCGTTCCATTCGAAGGTCCCTCCTCAAGGATATCACCTTCACGACGGATGAGGCGCCCGCGAGACGACATTGGCAAGAGGGATTTTTTGGTGGGCGGGCGCAAATGGCCGTTATCGGGCCAAGACCCGATAACACCGGTCAGAGGCGCCGATCGACCGCTCGTTCAGTGCCGGAATTCCGCGCTGCCGGCCCATTGCTCGTCATCGGCGGGACCGTCTTCGTCGTCTTCATAGAACTCATCCTCGCCAATCAACGCCTGCTGGGCGTCGATGTCGTCAGGTGCCAGCGCGTGCAGATGGTCCTGTGGGTCTTCGGCCATGCCGGGTTCGAGCGCGAAATTGTCGTCGCTGGACAGCTGGCGGCCACTCAGTTGTTCGATGGCGCGGTCGATTTCATCGAGCATGGCGGCGGGATCTTCGTCTCCCCAGTCGCCGCTCTCGCGGATGATCGCCTCCTCGCGCATTTCCTGCAACCGCGCCAGCCTGTCGGCCACCGGCCGATCATCGCCGAACAGCAGATCTTCGATTTCGCTCTGGCTATAGGGCTGGGCGATGCCGGGCTGGTCGGAATTGTCGAAATTGGTTTCCTGCGGCAGAATCGTACCGCGATGATCATGCGTTTGCGCCATTTTGATCGCTCCCGTGGTTCGCATGCAGACCAGAGGGTAACGCCCGCGGCAAACTTGGGTTCGCCCTCAACCAGCCATTGTGATCGGACACGACCCCGCCACCGCTCTTCTATCACGAGGCGCAGGGGGCGGGATTACTCTCAGGCGGCCGTCTCGATCGGCCGGCGCCGGTCATGCTCCTCATCGGTAAACATCCGCGAACGGGTCAGGAAGCGTTTCTCGGTGCCATTGTCGAGGCTGAACATCCCGCCCCGGCCGGGAATGGCATCGATGATCAGCTGCGTATGCTGCCAATATTCGAACTGGCTGGGCGACATGTAGAAAGGCGCGCCGCCGATCTCGCCCATCTTCACGTCGCGGTCGCCGAGCATGAACTCGCCCTGCGGATAGCACATGGGCGGAGGAGCCATCGCAGCACCCGCCAGACTGGTGAAACATCACCTTGCCATGGCGCTTTTCGATGGTGTCGATCAGATCGAGTGCCGCCGGCGTTGCCACCACGCGTTCCACATATTCTGTCACAGTCCGTCCTCCCCGCTGATGCCATTCCGGTTGGTCGCCCGCCTGTTTTGGAGGGAGAGGTGTGGGGGGCAGACGGGCAACCCACCGGAATGAACTGGTATTTTTTGCTCCTCCCGATCCTGGTGGCCCGCGGAATGATCTCGCGGGCCAGCGCGCGGAGGAAACGCGCTTGCGGGTTTTTAGAAGAAACCCAGCTTCTTGGGAGAATAGCTGACCAGCATGTTCTTGGTCTGCTGGTAGTGATCGAGCATCATGCGGTGGTTTTCGCGGCCGATGCCGGATTGCTTGTAGCCGCCAAAGGCCGCGTGGGCCGGATAGGCGTGGTAGCAATTGGTCCAGACGCGGCCGGCCTGGATATTGCGGCCAAAGCGATAGGCGCGGTTGGCATCGCGCGTCCACACGCCGGCCCCGAGGCCATAAAGCGTGTCATTGGCGATTTCGAGCGCTTCTTCGTCGGTCTTGAAGGTGGTGACGGACACCACCGGGCCGAAGATTTCCTCCTGGAAGATGCGCATCTTGTTGGTGCCGGCAAACACCGTCGGCTTGACATAGAAGCCGCCGGAAAGCTCGCCTTCCAGATTGCTGCGCTCGCCGCCGGTCAGGACCTTGGCCCCTTCCTGCTTGCCGATATCGAGATAGGAGAGGATCTTTTCGAGCTGCTCGGACGAGGCCTGCGCGCCGATCATCGTCGAGGGGTCGAAGGGCGAGCCCTGCTTGATCGCCTCGACGCGCTTGATGGCGCGTTCCATGAAGCGGTCATAGACGCTTTCCTGGATCAGGGCGCGGCTGGGGCAGGTGCACACTTCGCCCTGATTGAGGGCGAACATGGCAAAGCCCTCAAGGGCCTTGTCGAAGAAATCGTCGTCTTCGGCCAGCACGTCGGCAAAGAAGATATTGGGGGATTTGCCGCCCAGTTCCAGCGTTACCGGAATGAGGTTCTGGCTGGCATATTGCATGATCAGCCGGCCCGTCGTCGTCTCGCCGGTAAAGGCGATCTTGGC
>JAHCJW010000151.1 GCA_026126125.1 Devosia sp. | reverse complement strand
TTAGCCGCGCCCGAGTTCCTCGCTGCGCTGGCGCGCCGCGCTCACCGCCCGGACCATCAGCGGTTCGAGCCCATCCTTCGCCATCAGCACATCGAGCGCCGCCGCCGTCGTGCCCTGGGGCGAGGTCACGTTCTGGCGCAAGACGCTGGCCGGCGCCGGATCGGCCTCCATCAGCGCCGCCGCCCCGATCACCGTCTGCCGCGCCAATTGCATGGCGACATGCTCGGCAAGCCCCTGCGCCACCCCTGCCGCCGCCAGTGCCTCGACGAGATTGAACACATAGGCCGGCCCAGACCCGGAGACGGCGGTCACCGCATCGAGATCGCTTTCGGCGTCGAACCACACAACCTGCCCGGCCGCGGCGAGCAGCGCCGTGGCCGCCTGCCGGTCGGCCTCCTCGGCCTCGGCCCCGGCGACGGCGCCGGAAATCCCCTTGCCGATCTGCGCCGGCGTATTGGGCATGGCCCGCACGACCCGCCCGGTTCCCAGTCCTGCGGAGAGGCGCTCGATGGAAATTCCCGCCGCGATGGACACGACCAGCGTCTGCGGCCCGATGACAGGCAGCAGGCCCTCCATCACCGTCTCCATGCTCTGCGGCTTCACCGCCAGCACCAGCACATTGGGCACCAGTCCCATGGCCTGCCTGTGGATCAGCAGATCATTGTCCTCTGCCAGCGCCTGCGCCGCTGCGCCGGGATTGGGATCGACCAGCACCAAATGGTTTGACGGCAGGCCCGCGTCGAGCCAGCCCTGGGCCAGCGCCAGGCCCATTTTCCCGGCCCCCACCAGCATGACTGGTCCGAGAGTTCGCAGATCGCTCATCAGGCTTCCCCTACCGTTTCGAACACCACATGGCTCAGCGCATCGGCGGCCGACTTGCCGGCCCAGACAACGAACTGAAACGCCTGATAATACAGATCGCAGCTATCGGTGGCCGAGCGCAACAACGCCTCGCATTGCTGCGGCGACACATCGGCGCCCCCGGTCAGCAGGTGCGAATTGCGAAACAGCACCACGCCTTCCTTGTTCCAGATATCGAAATGGCCGATCCACAGCTGCTCGTTGATCAGGCTGATCAACTGCTTGATCTCTCCGCGCCGCGCCTCGGGCACCTTGAGGTCGAAGGCGCAGGCGATGTGCAGCGATTCCAGATCTTCCATCCAGTTGAACGACACATGATAGTCGCTCCAGCCGCCACGCACCGAAATGGAAATCTCATCGGCATCCTGCCGCTCGAAGGTCCAGTCATTGATCGAAGCGATATGCTCGACCAGGTCCACCGGATGGGACGAACGATCGGGCTCGAATTCAATCACAGGCATTGGCCGGTTCCGTCCTGGCGTAACGCATGAAGAATGCGGCACCGTGCCGCATGGCTTGCGGATATACGCTGAACGGCTCGCCGCAAGAAACCGTCTACGAATCGTCCACTATCGAAACCCTACACCGCGCCGCCGATTCAGGGGAGAAACAGGTCTTGCAAATCCCATTCTCTTGTGGATGACGAAAAAGCGAAGGTTAAGAAACGGTCAAGAACGACGTTTTTTCGTCCAACCCGGGCCGTGCCCATCACCCGCAAGCCCCTCACGGGGGTTGTGTCCAGATCGGGGATTTTGGGTCTGATCGGTGGCACTCGCCCAAACGCCGTGCGGCCCTGAGGCTCGCCCCGACGGCCGCTGCGGGGGACTGCTTGATCGGTCTTTGCCGGACAGCAATGGCCCTCGGGGCGAGCCCGAGGCCAGCGCGGTGGGTGAGATAAACCCCCGTTCAACCACCCAAGCCAAGCCCTCCCCTTCCGGTAAGGGAGAGGGGGCGGAGCCATAATGTTTGAGGGGAACCTTGTTTCATGCCCGGTCAGGCAGAGCGCTCATTGCGGAGGTCTGACGCCAGGCAAAGTGTCAGGCGGCCGTCTTCTCGGCCTTCAGCGCGGCGATTTCCTGGCGCAGCGCGTCGATTTCCTCGCCCTGCACCTGCACCAGCTCACGCAGCGCGTCGAAATCCTCGCGCTTGACCAGGTCCATGTCGTTGACGATGCGCTGCGCCTGGCTCTTGGCCACGCTCTCGACCTCCCGGCGCACGCCATCGGCAACGCCGGCCGCTTCGTTCATCAGCCGCCCGAGACCGTCGAAAATCCTGTTGCTCTGGTTCATCGCTGTTCCGTTCTTTCGTTGGCGCTGCCACTTGTGGTCTTTATTTAGGCTAGCCCTCGGCGCTTGACCAGAGCGACACGATCACGCGCTCTGCCCTTGCCCCCTCTTCACGCTGCCTTGTTGCCTTTCTTCACCTCTCCCCCTTGAGGGGGAGGCCGCGAGGGGGGTATGGCAGGCATCATCGTCCTTGCGCGCACGGGTGCGTGACCAGCACTCTGGAGATCCCCTTGCCCTTCCCCGATATCGATCCCATTGCCTTTGCCATCGGCCCGCTGGCCATTCGCTGGTACGCGCTCGGTTACCTGTTCGGCGTACTGCTCGGCGCCGCCTATGGCTATCTTTTGCTGCGCAACGAGCGGCTCTGGCACAAGGGCACCCCGCCATTCAAGGCCGCCGACATCTGGGATTTCGCCTTCTGGGCCATGCTCTCCATCGTCATTGGCGGCCGCCTGGGCTATGTGCTGTTCTACAACGCCCCCTATTACGCCGAGCACCCGCTCGAAATCCTCAACACGCTCGACGGCGGCATGTCCTATCATGGCGGCATGCTCGGGCTGATGCTGGCGGCGATCCTGTTCACCCGCTCCAGGGGCGGCAACTGGCTGTCTTCGCTCGATCTGCTCGGCGCCGTGGCCACGATCGGCATCTTTCTCGTCCGCCTCACCAATTTCATCAATTCCGAGCTTTATGGCGCCCCCACCGACCTGCCCTGGGGCGTGATCTTCCCCACCGACCCGCTGCAGGTCGCCCGCCATCCGAGCCAGATTTACGAAGCCGCGCTCGAAGGCCTCGTGCTCTTCCTGCTTATCCGCATCGCCACCCATGTCTTTTATGCTCTGCGCAAGCCCGGCCTCGTCGCCGGCATTTTCGGCATCGGCTACGGGCTGTCGCGCATCCTCGTCGAATTCGTCCGCCTCCCCGATGCTCATATCGGCTATCTTTATGGCGATTGGCTCACCATGGGTCAGGTTCTGAGCCTCCCGCTCGTGCTGGGCGGGCTGGTTCTGGCCGTCGTCGCGCTGTCGCGCCGCGATAGCAAATTGCGCCTGTAGGAGACGCCAAACGTGAACAGTCCGCTAACACTTTCACAGCAGATCGACATCCAGATCGCCACCAGTGGCCCCATCTCCGTGGCCACCTATATGGGCCTCTGCCTTACCCACCCCACCCATGGCTATTACAAGGGCGCCGACCCGCTCGGCGCCCAGGGCGACTTCATCACCGCGCCGGAAATTTCCCAGATGTTCGGGGAGCTTATCGGGTTTTTCCTGGTCAATCTCTGGCAGCAGATGGACGAGCCCAAGCGCTTCACCCTGCTCGAACTCGGCCCCGGCCGTGGCACGCTGATGGCCGATATCCTGCGCGTCGCCTGCCGCGCCCCCGGCTTCCGCGACGCCCTTAGCCTCAAACTCTTCGAAACCAACCCCGCCCTCACCGCCCAGCAGCGCGCCCGCCTCGAAGCCTACGAGCCCAAGTGGCTGGAAAATTTCAATGATTTCGACCAGGGCCCGGTGCTGATCGTCGCCAACGAGTTCTTCGACGCCCTGCCGATCCGCCAATTCATCCGCAAAGCCGATGGCTGGCATGAGCGCCAGGTCGGTCTCGCCGATGGCAAGCGCGTCTTCGGCCTTTCCCCCACGCCGATCCCGCCCGAAACCATGCCCGACGGCCTCGCCGGCGCCGAGCCCGACACGCTGTTCGAAGTCTCCTTCGCCGCTGGCGAAGTCATGTCGGTTCTCTCAAAAATCGTGGCGAAACAAGGCGGTAGCATCCTCGCCATCGACTATGGCTATGGCCAGACCCAGACCGGCGAAACCCTGCAGGGTGTGCGCAACCATGCCTATGCCGACGTGCTGGACAATCCCGGCGAAACCGACCTGTCCGCGCATGTCGATTTCGGCGCCCTGATCGGCGCTGCGCGCCTCGCTGGCCTCTCAACCCAACCTCTTGCCACGCAAGGCGAATTTTTGACTCGCCTGGGCATCGACGAGCGCGCCGCCGCCCTCTCGCGCGCCAATCCCGGCTCGGCGGAAGACATTCGCCTCGCCCGCGACCGTCTGGTGCAGAGCCAGCAGATGGGCGATTTGTTCAAGGTGTTCTGCGCCCACAGCCCCGGACTTATCCCCGCCGGATTCGCCTCATGATAGTCTCCCCGGAAACTTCGGACCTCTTCACCGCCTCCGGCAAGGTTCGCCACGGTTTTTTCGGCCGCCGGGGCGGCGTTTCCACGGGCGGCTTTGCCAGCCTTAACGCCTCGACCTCGACCGGCGACGATCCTGAAGCGGTCGCGCAAAACCGCAGAATCGCCGCCGACAGCCTGGGCGGCGGGCCGCTAGTCGTCCTCAAGCAGATCCATTCCACGCGCGTCATCACTATCGAAGCCGGCGCCCTGCCCGCCCCCGGCACCGAGGCCGATGCGCTGGTGACGCAACACCCCAATATCCTGCTTGGCGTGCTCACCGCAGATTGCGCACCCCTGCTGCTCCTTGACCCCTATGCCGGCGTCATCGGCGCCGCCCATGCCGGGTGGTCCGGCGCGGTGCACGGCATTTTGGAAAACACCGTCGCCGCCATGGAAGCGCTCGGCGCCCAGCGCAGCCGTATCGACCTGGAGATCGGCCCGACCATTTCCGGTGAAAATTACGAGGTCGGAGAAGAGTTTAAGGCAAATGCCATTGCCCTGAACCCCAACGCCGAAATGGATTTCTTCACCCCCGAAAGCGGCGTCCCGCATTTCGATCTGCCGGGTTTTCTGCGGCGCGAAGCGGAGCGGATCGGCCTCGTCTCGGTCGGCGATCTCGAGCGCTGCACCTATGCCGCCCCGGATCGTTATTTCTCCCACCGCTACGCGACCCACCAGGCCAGCAGAACCGGCCGTCAGATTTCCGTCATCGGCCTCGCTTAGGTTTAATTTACATATCAGACCAATGGGTCGTTGCGATTGCCGGAACGACCCTATAAAGCTGCCCGCGAAACTGGACGGCCCTGCTCCCGGGCCTGCTTGATACAGGATCGCGCCCCATGAAACTGGTGACTGGCAACTCCAATCGTGCCCTCGCCCAAGCCGTCGCCAGCTATCTGGAACTCCCGCTCACTGATTGCACGGTGAAGCGCTTCGCCGACAAGGAAGTCTATGTCGAGGTGCACGAGAATGTGCGCGGCGAAGACGCGTTCATCCTGCAATCGACCAGCTATCCGGCCAATGACAATCTGATGGAACTGCTGATCCTGATCGATGCGCTCCGCCGCTCCTCGGCCCGCCGCATCACCGCCGTCATTCCCTATTTCGGCTATGCCCGTCAGGATCGCAAATCGGCTCCCCGCACGCCGATTTCGGCCAAGCTGGTGTCCAATCTGATCACCGAGGCCGGCGCCAACCGCGTGTTGACGCTCGATCTGCATGCCAGCCAGATCCAGGGCTTCTTCGACATCCCGACCGACAACCTCACCGCCGCCCCGGTCATGGTGCGCGACATCAAGGACAATTATGACGTCAAGAACGTCATGATCGTCTCGCCCGACGTCGGCGGCGTCATCCGTGCCCGCAATGTCGCCAGCCGCATCGGCGCCAATCTGGCCATCGTCGACAAGCGCCGTCCGCGCGCCGGCGTCTCCGAGGTGATGAACATCATCGGCGACGTGTCGGGCCAGGCCTGCATTCTCATTGACGACATCGTCGATTCGGGGGGCACGCTGGTCAATGCCGCCGAGGCCCTGCTCAAGGCCGGCGCCAAGGAAGTTTCGGCCTATATCACCCATGGCGTCTTGTCCGAAGGCGCATCCGAGCGCATCGCCGCCAGCAAGCTCAAGGAACTGGTGGTCACCGATTCCATCCAGGACACCGATGCGACCAAGGCCGCGGCCAATATTCGCCGCATCACCATCGCTCCCTTGATGGGCGAAGCCATCGCCCGCACCGCCAGCGAGCAGAGCGTGTCGAGCCTGTTCGACTAAGGCACGCCTCCCACCGGACCTCCCCTCATTGGGGAGTGTCCCCGTTGGCGCGTGGGATTGTTCCCGAGCTTGTGGCGAGCGGGTCGAGTCGCAAGACCTGCTGATCCCCGCCCCTCTCAACAATGCACGCGCCGGCCGCTGGATCTGGCTCGTTGAATGCTTCAAACCCGCTGCCGGATGGTGGCAATCGCCAGTCCCATCAATAGGGCGGCCCCAAGGCCCCAATCCACCATTGTCTAGGGTGGAATCCCTTGCTCGCTCCGCCCCTTTCCTCTATATCGGCCGCCATGAAGCGCTCGTCACCCCTGGAGGACGGGCGCGTATGCCGTTGTTAGAAACGCCATACACCAACCCAATGGATGCTTTCCATGGCTGAGACCAAGGTGCTCAAGGCACAGGCGCGTAACGGAGTGGGCAAGGGGGCCGCTCGCGAAGCTCGTCGTCAGGGACTCGTTCCCGCTGTTATTTATGGTGACAAGAAGCCCCCCGTCACCGTTTCCGTCGCTTACAAGGACGCCCACAAGGCGATCTATGCTGGCGGCTTCAAGTCGCATATCCTCGACCTCGATGTCGACGGCACCATCCACAAGGTGATCCCGCGCGACTACCAGCTCGACGTCGTCAAGGATCAGCCGATCCACATCGACTTCCTGCGCGTTTCGGCCAATGCCACGCTGCATGTCGAAGTCCACGTCGCCTTCATCAACGAAGAAGCGAGTCCCGGCCTCAAGCGCGGTGGCACGCTCAACGTTGTGCGTCACACCGTGGAAGTGATCGCTCCGGCCAATGCCATTCCGGATGCAATCACCGTCGACCTGTCGGGCACCGAAATCGGCGACTCGATCCACATCTCGGCCGTGACCCTGCCCAAGGGCGTGAAGCCGGCGATCTCCGATCGCGACTTCACCATCGCCACCATCGTCGCTCCCTCGGGCCTCAAGTCCGAAGAAGCCGGTGAAGGCGCCGCCGAATAATCTCGGCTCGACCGCGAATGTTCTTTCTGAGGCGGCCTTCGGGCCGCCTCAGTCATTTGCAAGGCTTGTGGACATGAAACTGCTCGTCGGCCTGGGCAATCCGGGCGCCCAATATGCGGGAAACCGCCACAATATCGGCTTCATGGCCATCGACGCCATCGCCGCGGCCCATGGCATTTCCGGCTGGAAATCCAAGCATGCCGGCCTTCTGGCCGAAGGCAGCCTTGGCGGCGAGCGCGTGCTGTTGCTCAAGCCGCAAACCTTCATGAACAAGTCCGGCGATAGCGTGCAGCAGGTCGCCCGCTTCTACAAACTTATCCCCGCCGACATCATCGTCTTCTATGATGAGCTCGATCTGGCGCCCGGCAAGGTGCGCGTCAAGGTGGGCGGCGGCAATGGCGGGCATAATGGATTGCGCTCCATCGATCCCCAGATCGGCCTCGACTACAAGCGCGTTCGTCTCGGTATCGGCCATCCGGGCAAGGAATTCGTCACCCACCACGTGTTGGGCGACTTCGCCAAGGCCGACAAGGCCTGGCTCGATCCGCTGCTCGACGATATCGGCCGCCACGCCGGCATGCTGCTCAAGGGAGACGATAGCGGCTTCATGAACAAGCTGGCGCTGGCCACCAAGGGCAGCGATGAGGCCAAGCCGGAGCCCAAGGCACAGAGCCATATTCGCCAGGCCCGGCAAGCCAAGCCCCAGGCCGAATTGCCCAGATCAGGCCCGATGGCGGATATGCTGCATAAGCTGTTCGGCAAAGGCGAGTAAGCGCGGCCCTGCCCGACACCGGCCCTCACCAACAAACGGCCCCGGCGCTCGTCACGCCGGGGCCGCTTTGCGGAAGCTGGGAGGAGCGGGTCAGGCGACGCGCTGCTTCCGCGATCCCCGCGCCCATTCGGGCAGCATGCCGCCATGGGCCTCGGTGAGATCGTCCACAAGGTTCCAGATCTGCTCCAGATCCAGTTCCGCCGCGGTATGCGGGTCCATCATCGCAGCGTGATAGATGTGCTCGCGATTTTCCTCGGTCAGCGCCCGCACGGTCAGCTCCTGCACATTGATATTGGTGCGCATCAAGGCGGTGAGCTGGGGCGGCAACTCGCCGATATAGGTCGGCTGCAACCCATTGTGATCGACCAGGCACGGCACTTCCACCGCCGCATTGCTGGGCAGCGAGGTGATGACGCCATTATTGCGCAGATTGCCGTAGATCACCGAAGGCTCGCCCGTCCACACCGAATTGACGATGGACGAGGCATATTCTTTCGATTGCTGCACCTCGATCCGGTCGGCCTTGCGATAGTCGTCTGAGGTCTTCTTCCACTTGGCGATCTGCTCGACGCAACGCTTGGGATATTCATCGAGCGGAATGCCGAATTTCTCGATCAGGTCCTCGC
>JAHCJW010000150.1 GCA_026126125.1 Devosia sp. | reverse complement strand
GGGTGCAGGTGCGTAACCTGCATGCCGCGCTGTCGCGGTCGGGTTTGGGGGAATAGATACTCGGGCCGCTGAACATCAGGATCACTGGCTAGCCGTCGTTGCCATTCAGCTTCCACGATTGCCACCGCCCGCTTCACGCATGCCCACGCCGGCGCCGGCAGCGGGACCACGTGGGCGTCGCCGTCGCTGCGCTTGCGGTCATCGGCATAAACATACCACAGGCCTTCGGCGTCACCTTCGAGCGGTCGGAAGTCCTCGATCATCGGCGAGGAAACGGCCCGGCGTCGCTGTGCCGTCCAGACGACGAGCTCCACGGCGCAGCCGATGATCGGATCGATTGCGCCGGATCGGGCGACTGCAACCACGCGGCCGAGGTCCTCAAGCGTGGGGTCGGCGACCATGCGCTTGCTGGGCCGGCGCGTCCGTTCAGGAGCTTTGAGACCCTTCATCACCCCCGGGGTCACGCCGGCGTCTGCGATCTGTTGGTCCTTCTCGAACCAACTCCACATCGCGCTGATCACCCGTGCGGTGTTGGCGGCATGCGTCTCGCGGCCGCTGCGATGGATCTTGCCGACGACACCAGCCATTTCTGCACGTGTGATTGACGGCAGCGGCCGCTTCAGAAACAGCTCGAACTCGGGCGCGCAGATCTTCTGGCGATAGTCGGCGGCCGTCACCGGCGACTTCGTGCGTTTCATCTCGTCGAGGAAGGCCGCCCTGCCCTGCTCGAAGGTCCAGCGGAAGACGTCGCGCGGCTTCTCTGGCGCCGGCGCCAGCGTGGCCTCAGCGATCTTGCCATTGCGAACCAGCAACCGCTCTACCCATTCCGTATTCGGCAGGCCCGACCGATCGCGCAACATCGCCTGCCCCCGGGCAACGACGTCACGCGCCTCTGCGATCGTCCACGTATCGACATCGCCTATGGCCAGCCGAACATCGCGCTTGTCTACGGCATATCGGAACTGCCAAACAGCCCCGGAAGGCCCCACGCGCAGAACGAGGCCCTTGGCGCGGGCGTCGGAGACTTCATAGCGCTTGGCGCCAGGCCTCGCATCGGCCTTGGCCTTGGCGACGACGGCTGCTGTGATGGTGCTTGGCATGGGGACGACCTTTCCGTCCCAATGATGCCGACTGGGACGACATTGGGACGACCGGCAACAAATACGCTCAAAGCCGTCGTTTCAAGGCCTGTCGCAGATTCTTCGTTAATCCAATTGAAGTTAGATGGATTATGGTATCAATCCTTTGTACCCGAGAGCCTCAGAATATGGATCGATGTCGGAATTCCTAATCCTGGGGTCGTGGGTTCGAATCCCGCCGGGATCACCAGCTAACCTATTGAAAACTCTGATTCTGTCCAATCTCATCATTGGGACGGAATGACGCTGGGACGGAGTTCGCGATTCTCGTCTTAAAGCGGCGTGCGTTCTGTCGAACGCAAATTGCCGCTCTAATCCCTTGTTTACGCATCGGATTACCCGAAAACCGTGAGTACACTTTTCGGTCCGATACTCTAATAATTTCCGCAACCGCAGCGCTACGGGATATGGCGGCGATCCGGCCAACATCCTCAGGCGCAGGGTCAGCGGCTGTGGGGGGAGCCTCTACGGCCTTGTTCTCGGGTCACACCGGCTGATCGAGAGGCGGGCCCTTTGGATCGGTGGCGGACCTGCCCAGATCGTCTATATTGTCATCAAGCTGCTGCCCCTTGCTTTCGCCCGCGGGATTGGTGAGCGCCGCGTCGCGTTCGCCTCGACGTCGGCAGCGCTCCAGCGCCTGGAACCAGAAATGGTCATCGCGCCCCTCCGGGCGCCCGTCCTGCTCCCAAAGAAAGTAGGCCATAGCCCGTACCTCCTGTTCGAAAGCGGGGTTGGTCCGTGTATCGTGTTCGATCTGGGTCATGGTGGCGTCTCCTTCATGAGGACAACGCAAAAGAGAGCAAGGCGCTGCAAACAATCTCTCGCCCCCCAGTTTTGCCCCTGCCGAACGCCACAGCGCCAGGCCTGCCGCGTGAGCAGGCCTGGCGAGAGGGAAACGAAGGTCAGTGCGTCGTTCGGGCGCCGTCGATCGGATAGATCGCGCCGGTGATGATGCCGGCCTGATCGGAAGCGAGGAACAGCACCAGATCGGCGATGTCTTCGGGTTCGGCGGCACGGCGGATCGGCGAATCCGCCAGGATGCGGTCGCGCAGTTCGGGATCGTTCAGCCAGCGTTCCGTCATCGGTGTGCGGACGAGGCCGGGCGCGATGGCGTTGACGCGGATGCCGTCCAGCGCGTAGTCGACCGCCGCGGCCTTGGTCAGACCGACCACGGCATGTTTGGCCGCCACATAGGGGGCCATGCCCGGGTCCGCACGGATGCCGGCGACCGAGGCGGTGTTGATGATGGCGCCGTGCCCAACTTTCACCATATGGGCAAGCTGGTGTTTCATCGCCAGGAACACCCCGGTCACATCGACCGCCATGATCCGGCTCCACTCCTCCTCGGTCTGTTCGGCGAAGGGCGCGGTAGGTGGCAACAGGCCTGCATTGTTGAAGGCGATATCGAGGGAGCCGTATTCAGAGATTGCGCGCTCCACCAGGGCTTTGACCGCCTGGGAATCGGTGACGTCGGTCTTTTGGGCGAGCGCCTTGCCACCCGCGTCCTTGATCAGCTGGACGGTTTCGTCCATGCGCGGATCCACGTCGCCAATCACCACGGCCGCGCCTGAGCGGGCGAAGGCAAGTGCGGTCGCTCTGCCAATGCCGGTGGCCGCGCCGGTGATCAGCACGGTCTTGCCCTTGAAGTCGAATGTCGTCGTCGTCTTGATCATTGTCTGCCTCCTCAATCTGGGCTTTGGCCCGGGGTATTGTTCGAGCGGGTCGGCGCAGCCGATCCGGCGGGAAAAAGCGCGGCGCGTTTCTTTCAGATCAGCTCCATCCGCTTTAACTCTTTGTTTTTAATCATGTCTTTTTCCCGAAACCGGTTCTCACTTTCGGCAGACATGCTTTAGAAGCCCAGCGCAAGTTTGAGGCCCTCGACATTGGCGGCGGACATGTGTCCGTCCGACATGACGAAGACACCTCGGCGCTCCATGCCGTCGAGCACGCGCCTTCCGGCCACATCCGCCTCGTAGCTCACGACCAGGCTGCGGCCGCCCCACTCGATCTGAGTGATGCGATAGTCGAGATGCTGGCCTTCGGTGGCGGGCGAGCGAAAGCTAAGCCTGGCTTCCATCAGCCCGATGCCTTTGGCCTCGAGCTGGCGGCACAACTGTGCATGGCCCCCTGCCCTCTCGGACAGCAGCCTGTGAAAGGTGGCGTCCATCCAGCGGAAATAATTGGGATAAAAGACAATCCCGGCGGGGTCGCAATCGCCGAACGAGACGTCTACGCCCTGGCTGAACACCGCCATGATCAGCTCGCCAGTTGAGGCAGGCCCAGCATGTCGCGGGCCTCCGCCGCTGTCGCCGGCTCGTAGCCCAACTCGCGGATGATGCGGACCATCTTGGCCACAAGCTGTTCATTGGTGGCCAGCTCGCCGGGGGCCAGATAGATATTGTCTTCGAGACCGACACGCACGTGACCGCCGGCCAGAACCGCGTGGGTCGTGGCAGGGAACTGATACCGGCCGATGCCCGACACGCAGAACAAGGCGCCCTCGGGCAGATGGGCAATGAGGCTGTCGAGAATTTCCGGCGTATAGGGCGAAGCGTTCTGGAAGCCGCGTTCGCCGCCCAGCACGAAGTTGATCCAGTATGGCGGCTTGTCAAACCCGCTTTTGATCAGACGCATCGGATCCTGCATCAGATGGGGCAGGCAGAAGCATTCCCATTCGGGCTTGATGCCGGTCTCGACGAAACGCTTGGCCATGACATCGCAGCGCTGCGGCGAGGTGTTGACCAAAATTTCGCGGCCGCCAAAGGAGGCCAGGACGGTGTGAGCGTCGAACGTGGCCATTTCCGCATTGGCGTCGAGCCCCCGCATCCGCTCCGAGAACATGATCTCGTCAAGGCCGGGCTCGATCTCACGGGTCATGTCGCCATCGATGCCACCACCGGTCGAGTTGTTGATGATGATGTCGCAGACGTCGCGGATGCGGGCGTTGATGTCGCGATAGATCGCCGGATCGCATGTCGCCTGATCGTCAGGGCGCCGGGCATGCACGGCCACGATGCTGGCGCCTTCGTCATAGCAGCGCTTGACGCTGGCGGCGATCTCGGCGGGCTGGGTCGGCAGGTGGGGGGTTTGCGACTTCTTGACCATGCCGCCGGTTGGGGCGACGGTGACGATGACTTTTTGCGGCTTGCTCATGCCGGTTTCCTCCTCACTTGGCCATGCAGCCGCCATCGATCACCAGGCAGGCGCCGGTGACGAAGGACGATGCCGAAGACGCCAGATAAAGCGCGGTGCCCTTGATCTCGGATGGCTGCGCCAGCCGCTTCATCGGGGTGAAGTCGGTGGTGAGCCTGACGAATTCGCTTTCGTCATAGGGCCCGAGCTTGGTGACGAAGAAGCCCGGGCAGATGGCGTTCACCTGGATGTTCTTGTCGGCGTATTGCAGCGCCAGCTCGCGGGTGAAATTGACCACGGCGCCCTTGGTCGCGCTGTAGCCAGCCATCGGGAAGACGCTGGACGATCCCGCCAAGCCCCACATGGAGGCGGTATTCACGATCTTGCCCGAACCCTGGCGCACCATGATGCGCAGGGCGGCGCGGGCGAAATAGAAGACACCGTTCATGTTGATGTCGATGATTTTCTTCCAGTTCTCGGTGTCGTGTTCGTGCAGCAGGCCAGGGACCGGATCGCCGATGCCGGCATTGTTGAACAGGATATCGAGGCGCCCGAAGCGCTGGTCGATGGTGGCGACGGCGGCATCGACATCGGTCTCATTGGTGACGTCGCCCGCGATGACGACGCAGGAGAGACCGCGCGCGGAAAGCTGGGTCTCGGTTTCCGCTAGGCCCTGCGCGTCACGGTCGAAACAGACCGGCGTGGCGCCGGCTTCGGCCACCGCTTCGGCCATGGCGCGGCCGAGCCCGGAGCCGGCCCCCGTGATCAGGGCGACCTTGCCGGAAAGACCGAAAATATCTTGGATGCTCATATCGTGTCTCTCAATGCTTCAGGTGACGGAGCGAATTTTCGATGACCGCCTGCGCGGCATTGACGATCGGCGCGGCGGACGCGGCGGCGTGGCGGCCCGACCAATAGGTTTCGGGGCGGCATTGGAGCAGGATCACGTTCGATCCGGCAGGAAGGTCGCGGTCGATGGCGAATTCGATATCGACCGGATGGCCGTGCTGGCGTTCCAGCGTCTTGCCGAGTTTGGCCAAGGCCACGGCCTGGTCGTCGGACAGGCAGTATTGCGACCGGCGCGCCGGCTCGACATCGGCGACCGTGGTGCCGTCGAGATATTCGATGGCTTTTTCGCCCAGCACCTTCTCGACCAGATCGAGCCCGATCTTGGACACCACGTAGCGATCGGGGGTCACTTCGCCGCCGACCACGGAGAGGCCGAGGCCGTAAGTGGCTTCGATGGCGATGCGCGAGCGGTCGCCGGTAAGCGGGCTCAAGGTGAACATCACGCCGGCGGCGCTGGCGTTGACCGTCTTCTGCACGACCACGGCCATGTCGACCTCGCTCGGCTCGATGCCGTTTTTCCAGGCATAGGCCATGGAGCGGGAGGTGTAGGCACTGGCCCAGCAGCGCCGGATATACAGCGCCACTTCCTCGACGCCGCGCATGCCGACAAAGGTGTCGTATTCGCCAGCGAAACTGGCACCCTTGGCGTCCTCGGCGGTGGCGCTGGAGCGAACGGCCACCGAGATGTTGTGCGTGGTGCAACGCTCGCACAGGTCGTCATAGGCATCGGTGAGTTCGGCAAGAATGGCGGGCGGAAAATCGCCCTCGTCGAACCAGGCGCGGATCGTCGCCTCGGCGGCCTCCAGGGCGTGGATGTCGCCGTGGTCGATGTCGGCGAGAAGTTCGATGATGCGGCGGCGCAGGCCGCTTTCCTCCAGATGCCGGAAATAAGCCTGGGTGGAGACGGTGAAACCGGGAGCCACCGGCAGCCCGGACTGGGTCATCTGGGCCAGGCCCAGCGCCTTGCCTCCGACCAGCCTGGTATCCAGGCTGGTCTGTTCGTCGAAACGGATGGTCAACATTTCGAGCCTCACAGGATTTCCACGGTGCCGTTGCGCCCGTCGAGGCGAACGCGCTGGCCGGTCTTCAACCGCGAGGACGCGTAACCGGTGGAAACGACGGCCGGCATGCCGTATTCGCGGCACACGATGGCGGCGTGGCTCATCATGCCGCCGATATCGGTGACGACGCCGGACACCACGGAGAACGCGGAGGCCCAGGACGGCGCGGTGATCGGAGCGACCAGGATTTCACCCGGTTGCAGATCGGCCACTTCGTTTTCGTGGCGAATGATGCGCACCGGACCCTCGACCACGCCGGGCGATGCGGGAATGCCCTTGAGCAACTGCCCATCGACGGCGTCGTTGGCGCCGAGCCATTCGGTCACGCGTTCAGTGGTGACGCCATAGTTCATCACGGCGAAGGGATCCGTCACCTCATCGGGCGGGATGCCGTAAGCGGGGGTGATGGAGGTGGCGCGCAAGGCCGCCATGATGCCGCGACGCTTGGCGATCTCCTCCTGCCACATGGCGGCGCCACGCGGAGGCACACCGATGGCCCAGGACTGGAACGCATCGGCCAGGGCCTGATCCAGCTCGAAGCGGTTGAGGTGATAGAGGTCTTCCTCGTCCTTGAAGAAGCCGATCGTGACCATCGTTCGGGACAGCTCGCGCACCTTGCGCCAGAAAACCGAATGGCTCCAGTGTTCGACATAGATGTTGTGCTCCTCGATATAGGGGAACACGGCGCGCGAGAGATTGAGCGCATCGTCGAAACGCTTGGCTTCTTCAGGATTGAGCAGGGCACGGTATTCCCCGGCCAGTTCGTCCTGTTCGGCGGCGAGCTGCTCGATCGGGCGATCGATATTCTCGCCCGCCATCAGGCGCACAGCGTAACGCGCGATGCCCTGGAGCGGAATGGAGAGATCGTCGTTCCAGGTCTTCTGCTCGTGCAGGAACCCGTATTCGGAGAAATAGTTGAACCACGGATCGCGGGTGGCTTCGAAATCGGCCGCCCATGCCCTGCCCGCCTCGCTGGCGTCGAGGGAGGCGAAGACCTCCTCGACCGGTTTGCCGGAGGAGAGAATGGAGCCCAGACCTGCCGCGACACCGGTCTTGGCCAGGCGGCGCAGTTCCTCGTCGGGGCGGAACATGATGCCCTGAACGCCGGCGACCATGCGGGCGACGGTCTGATCCTCGATTTCGGGGAACGCTTCCTTGCAGAACTGGAAGAAGACCATATAGGCGCCGTAGCCGAGGCCCAGCATTTCGAAATGGTACTGCCAGATGAGGAAAAACTCGTCGACCAGACGGTGATAGTTCTCGATCACCTGCCAGGAGGCCGATTTGCCCCAACCCTGCTTGATCACTTCCTCGGGTTCGAATTCGGGGAACGGCTCGAAGGTCAGGCCTTCCATGCGCGTGATGGACGCCTGCATCTTCTCCTTCCACTTGGCGTAAAGATCGGGCCAGTTCTGGAAATAGAAGCCGGCGCGATCGCCGAACAGGGCGGCGCGCTTGCCGATTTCCTCGGGGTCCTCGATCGGCAGCGGGCAGATATAGACAAAACCGTTGAACACGCGGACATCGAGGCCGAGCGAGGTCGGCAGCGCGATGGAGCGCGTGCTGTTGACGCCCACGCCGAGATAGACCGCCTCGGCGCCGATGCTGTCGAACGGATGCACCGCGCGCGACCAGTGCATGGAGTCGGCGAACCACAGACGAGAGTCCTCGGCGTCGCGCCCTTCGGGCTGGGGCACCAGGAAGTAGGGATACATCTTCTCCCAACCCTCGGCGCCCTTCGGAACCGCAACCTCATGAAAAAAATCGAAACGCTTCTTGCTCATTCTTGTCTCCTCCCAGGGATCAGTTGGCGGTGAGCGCCTTCAGCAGCGCCCCCGCGTCGTCGGCCGTGACATGGGGCCGATCGGTTTCAGGTAAGTCGGGCAGATCGCGGATGGCCGTTCCGCCGGACATCACAAGGACGCCCAGGCCGCCCATCTGGCGGGCCATGCGGACCTCGATCGAGGCCATGTCGCCCATGACGACGATGTCGGTGCCGGGTCCACCGAGCCGGGCCCGCAGCACATCGGCCAGCACCAATGAGGGCTTTCCCGAAATGATGGGCGGCACCCCGGTTATTCCCTCGATGGCGCGGCCTATCGCGGTCGAGCTCGATATCGACCGTCCGGCGCCGCCATGGAACCAGGGCGTGTCGACGGTCAGATAGAAAGCGGCGCCGTGGTCGGCGATGGCGAGACAGGCGGCATTGAGGTCGCGGGCCGAATAAGTGTCGGCGGCGCCCACGACGACGGCGGCCGGAATATCGCCATCGACCGCGCGGGGCACTCCCACGGCATCGAGCGCCTCGAAGAGGCCGTCCTCGCCGATCGCGACGACGGGTCCGCCGCCATGCACCGCGCGGATATGATCGG